>CAYNKN010000341.1:0-3876 GCA_964397805.1 uncultured Chryseolinea sp.
CGTAATTACATCAACACGTGACCCAAAACCAAGCGGTTGACGGTTTTTAGCTTCATTATTGGCTCTACGCTCTGGGTTAATAGGCTTCGGATCTTTCACTTCAATTACACTCACCTTCATTTGATTGCGCTCTACTTTAGCAACAAAAATCTCAAACTGAACACCCTTTGAGCCCGGAACCAAACTTAAATTTTTGATATTAACGTTTGGATTTAGTGTGTATTCCCAGAGGCCAGCTACGTTTTGTCCTTTAAGTAACTTGGTTCCTGAAGTAAGACTTGCCAAGGATGAAACTGTTCCAGATTCAGTGAACGGATATACCTGCGCTTTGTCTGCGCCTTCAGGTCTTAATCTATAAGCTGGAGTTCCTTTAACCACAAAATCTCCCGGTTTGGCAATAAAACCCATAAAGGTTCCATCGGTAGTGGCATTCATGGCAAAACGCTTTTTAAAAATTTTGTCCTTAGCGGGCATGTAGCCAATGGTATCGATAATTACTTCCACTTCCTCTTGCCCGTAACTCAGCTGGGTAATTTTCTCAGATCGAACAGTAATGGGTACTTTACCGGTTTCAATGAAGGTGATTAAAGAATCCCAATTAGCCGTATAGCGGCCATGTTGTTCTAAAAATACCTTTTGAGCTTCTCGTATAACCGCCAGTTTGTCTATGATCTGCTTTTCGGTAGCGGCAATAGACTCTCTAAATTTGATGGTTTCGTTTATGTTTACATAGAGATAGCCAGCTAGAACTATACTCACTAAGAAAAGACCAATGGATAGGATTTTAGTCAGGTTCATTGTTCATGGTTTAAGTGTGCAATAATAAATATTTTAATGGGTAAATAACAAGGAGGTTGTGATAAGAGCCAAATTAAATCCTCTGAAATCCGGTCAATGATTTCAGTTCCTCTCCAGATTTTACCAATTGAAAAATTCCGTGCAATTGGCGGGGTTCTAAAGCCTTTAATTCTTCGAAATCAAAAAACCGAACAGCCTCAATAATGTTCAATTCTGGATCGTACCCGGTAATCAGTTCTCCACTAATCCAATTTACCTCAAAGAATAACTCCACTGCATGGAGTGGATTCTGTATAAATTCGCAACCGAATTGAAATTCTTTAGGTTCGACTAAAATGCCCGTTTCCTCCTTAAATTCACGCTTTAAACAATCTTGTAAAGACTCAGCAAAGGTTAATCCTCCGCCAGGCGGACTCCAAAAACTTGTTGAAGACGATAATCTATGCTTTACCATTAAGAGTTTATTGTCTCGCCAACAGATTCCACATACACGAATTCTGATCTGGTTCCCATACAATGTTTCAATTTCTGTTGCGCTACCGGTTACCATGCTGTGTAATTCAAGATGGACGGCAAAGTCACGCCATTTGTATAATTTCTAGGATGTGGCAGCATTATTGACATAGGCTTGTTAAATTTGAAAAAAAAATAAGGTATGAAGAAGTATTTAATTTTAATCTGCATGATAGGTTTGTTGTCTCCGGCAATGGCACAACAAGCAGCAACGGTTGTAAGCGGTCCGGTTATTACCTTCGAAAAGAAGACCCATGATTTTGGCGATATTGTTCAAGGTGATAAGGTAGAACAGACTTTTAAGTTTACCAATACCGGTAATGAGCCCTTGGTGATTACCAACGTAGAAGTTACTTGTGGTTGCACCACACCAAAAGGTTGGCCACGAGATCCCATTATGCCAGGGGCAAGTGCCGACTTAACCGTAGGGTTTAATAGCGCAGGTAAAAGCGGTCATCAAAATAAAGTAGTAACGATTGTTTCTAATGCGGTAAACCCAGAAGGTGGCCAAATATCATTTGTTACCAATGTGTTGGTTAAAGAAATACAACCACAATAAAATCGACATTAGTTGACGAAAATAAGGGCCTTTGATAGGCCTTTATTTTTTGGTAGATATTCCATAAAACAAAAACGCCCACCCCAATAGAAAAAAAACTCCCCCAATGGGTGTAACAATCCCCATTATACCCATACCCGTGAAGCAGAGTACATACAAACTGCCACTAAAAAAGAGTATCCCTAAAAAGAAAAAGAGGCCTGCATACTGAAGTTTTTTTGATGGAAAAGTATTGATCAATAAACCCGTGACCAGCATAGCCAGAAGGTGAAAAAATTGATACCGAATAGCCAGCTCAAAAGTATTTGTTTTACCCGATGATTCGAGTAAAGGTTTTAAAGCGTGTGCCCCAAAAGCTCCGATAGCAACCGATAAAAATCCAAGTATTGAGGCAACCAGAAGTATAATACGCTGATTCATTTCTTTTTAAAATTTATTGTTTTCACGATCTCCAAAAATTGCACTGCCTACACGAATTAGCGTACTGCCTTCTTCCAGTGCAATAGCATAATCGCCACTCATACCCATCGAAAGCTCATCGAGCTTCACATTATCGGGAAGCGTTACCTGCTTTAAGGAATCAAACAATGCTTTAAGCGATTTAAACTCCGTTCTAATTTGCTCTTTATTTTCAGTAAATGTAGCCATGCCCATCAGGCCTTTTACACGGATGTTTTTTAATGAAACAAAATTTTCACTGAGTAAAAGAGCATGTACCTCTTCAAGGCCAAAACCAAATTTTGTTTCTTCGCTGGCAATATGCACTTGTAACAAACATGGTATGACGCGATTGTTCTTGATGGCCTGCTTGTTCACTTCTTCGAGCAGTCGTGAACTATCAATAGAATGGATGAGGTGAACAAATGGGGCAATATATTTTACCTTGTTAGATTGCAGGTGGCCGATCATGTGCCACTCAATATCGTTGGGTAGTGCCTCATGCTTCGGCACAAGTTCTTGTACTTTATTTTCTCCGAATAGGCGCTGGCCGGCATTATAGGCTTCTTGTAATAAAGTAAGGGGCTGCGTTTTGCTTACCGCAATCAGACGGGCTCCGGCAGGTAGGTTTTGGTTCAGTTTAGTAATAGTATTTTTGATATTCATCGTTATTTTTGACCTCTTTAAACCTGCATAAAGCTACAGCAAAAATATGGCGATCCTGGGGACTCTGCTTAAAAAAGGAATACGTATCCGCGAGATGCTGGAACAAGAGTACTCTTCACCGTTTGAGCTTCAAAAGAAAGAGCTCAAAGAATTATTAATAGCGGCTAACCTAACAGCTTTTGGTAAGCATTATCGGTTTGCTGATATACTGACTATGTTCAGAAAAACCAACAAGCAATTTTATGAAAGCTTTAAGAGTAGTGTGCCCATTCATACTTACAATAAAATGTATACTGAATGGTGGAAGAAATCATTACAAGGAGATAGTAATGTAAGCTGGCCCGGTAGGGTAAAATATTTTGCGCTTAGCTCAGGCACGTCAGAGGCTTCGTCTAAATATATTCCGGTTACAAAAGACATGACCAAGGCGATTCGTAAAACCAGCGTTCGTCAAATACTTACTTTATCGAAATACGATCTCGATCCCAAACTTTTTCAATCGGGAATTTTAATGTTAGGGGGTAGTACTCATCTTAACAATCGTGGAAGTTTTTTTGAAGGCGATTTAACAGGTATTCAAGCCGCGAGACTTCCATTTTGGTTTCAACACTTTTATAAACCCGGTCGGAAAATTGCGCGCACTAAAAGTTGGGATACCAAGTTGGATGAGATCGCTGTAAAAGCACATACGTGGAACATCGGTATTATTGTTGGTGTTCCGGCATGGATACAAATTCTGTTAGAAAAAATAATTGCCCATTATAAGATTAACACTATTCATGATTTATGGGCTAACCTAAGTGTTTATGTTCATGGTGGTGTGTCGTTTGATCCCTATCGAAAAGGATTTGAGAAATTATTAGCACGTCCTATTCAATATATCGAAACCTATTTGGCTTCTG
>CAYNKN010000342.1:0-3847 GCA_964397805.1 uncultured Chryseolinea sp.
CACTTCTATCTGCGGTGTTCATGGTGCCAATAATATACAGGTTGGGGGGAACGCCAAATTCAACCTTAGAATAGGGCAATTTTACTTTCAGCTCTTGAGGTTTACCAAGCCTTTTGTCTTCTTCAATAAGGGTTATCAGCTCCCCAAAAATGGCGGACACATTTCCTCTATTGATTTCATCGATAAATATCGCATAGTCATTTTCCAAATCATTTTCAGCCCGCTGACAGAGCGATTTGAATACACCATCTTTAATTTCGTACTCCAATCTAGTGCTTCCTTCATCTAGTCTAGGTTTAATACCTTCCACAAAATCTTCGTAACTAAAGGATTGATGAAAGGTAACAAACTCGTAATTCTTTATTTCTTTATCGCTGCTTGTCTGGAAATTCTTGATTTTATGTAATAATGCTATCCCTTCCGGATACAGCTCTTCTACAAGTTCAGGAATAGTTCGCCATTCTGAGTTATTCTCCTTAAAAAAAAGCATAGGTTCGCTTCGATCAGCAACATTTACGTTAGGACATTCCATAACCGTGTGCGCCTGCATTCTACTCCAGGCAATGGGTCTAATATTCTTTGCTTTAGATAAACTTTCTTTTGCCTTTACTATTTCGTGTTCAAGTAGTTTATTAACCGAAGTTATTCCTGAATCATACAAAGCAATGGCAAATGTTTGCCACCATGTTAAATCAGAGACAAGATTAATAATAAACTGAGCCTTAGGAAGAGAAGCCTCACTTAATGTAAACCTATTAAAATATTCATTTTTAAGCTTATATGTTTTTCCGGTTCCGGGAGGACCATATAAGATTTGATTCAATTCTTTCATTTGAGAATGATTTTCACCTGTAATTATTTTACGTATTTGATCTCCAATACTTTGTTCAATTTCTAATAAATCCTTTATTAGATGATCTATTACTTTTTCATCTTTTGTATTTATAACATTGATGCATCTGATGCTTCTACTTTGCATTCAAGTAAACCATTCAAGACTTTTGGGGAGTTCTATAGTCTGAAATCTCTTCTTACTCAAATCAGAACCCTCAAAATGCAATTCTACAGATAAGCCAGACTTTAGATTTCTTATTTCATAATGAGCATCTTGACCGCCTATAACATTTTTATGGTCTGATAGCTTAACATAAGTGGATTTGGAGCTGTAGGTTTTAAATTGGAAATTTTTCAAAACAGAAGGATGGGAAACCATATCTTCTTTAAGTTTATCTAGTAAGGATTTAAAATTGGAGAAATCGGCACCTTTTATTTTTAAACTGCTTTCGTTGGTTCTATATTCAGTCAGTTTATCTATCAACTGCTCAGTTTTTTCTTTGGTAACTAATACTTTCTCTTTATTTCTAGCCTTAAATTCTGTAGTTAGGGTCACATAATGTTTATCCAGAAAATTATACAAATTTGAAAAATCATCTTTTGTGATTTCCCCAATAGAATGTGAAAACTTAGTTTCCGTTAGTTTCTTGAAATCCCCTATTTTATTAATTACAGATTGGTAAGCTTCGATGAGTCCATGATCATTTTCCTCATTGAATACTATTTCGAGATAGCAACGGTAACCCTTTTCGGTTGGGTAAATTAATATGCCAACACTTCGAGTTCTATTACTTCCCCCACTTGCATTAATTAGCCCAACAAAGGCATAGCTGTCATTGCCTTGAAACCAATGACCACTTTCAAAACGTTTACCAGCACCCCCACGCTGTCTGGTTAGAAAATTGAAATTGGGGTGTGATTCCCGATAATCAATAAGTTTTTTAAGTATAGTTTCGTGGAAAGTCATTTTACATAGTATTTTCTAAAGGCTCTAATAATTTGAAATATAAGAATTCCTAAAAACAATCTGTGGAAAGCGTCCCATAAGTAAAGCCAGTCGCTTCTATTTTCACCATAAACTAGATCAAATCTTCTAGCTGGATTGAATAATTGAAAAAGCACTTCTTTTCCTTTGAAAAATTCTTCCAGAGTTAAACTCCAACTTTCAGTATTGAAGCACAGACCATAAGACAATTTATTTGACAGAATAGGGATAATAAGACAATAATAAAAAATAGTTCCTAATATAAGAATACTTAGGGGCTTCAGCCAATTCATGCCATAGTTATTGGTCATATTAGTTATCATAATTAAACGGTCACTAAAGCCGTAATTATTTGAAGCTTTTTTTTCATTTCTTAACGTCCTCATTTCACGAGCTTGAAATTCCAAAGCATCTATATTGTTACCAGATTTATTTAGGGCGTGCTTTAATTGTCTGTATATTTCGCGCCTCCTTCTGAAATTGTTCTGATTAATAGATTCTCCGTCACCAATAATTAGATTTTGATCCCTGAACCAGTTGACGTTGGTAGCAATAATTTCATTAAATAGTACATTATCAACTCTAATGACCTGAAAAGAATCAAAGTTAAACTCGTTAAACCTTGTTGGTCCAAAATCACTATGAGCTGAAATAAATGTACTATCGCCTTCTTTATCCTCTGGATAAATGTTTTTCTCTCCAATGCATCTATCAAAACTTACATTGGCACTGTTCGTAAAATCAATGGTAATTAATCTTTGTATGCTACATTGACTTGCTAAGAGCTTTAAGTTCTCGTTCACACCTGAAAGCCTAAACTCTTGGGCTTTCCAGTTGACAATTCTTAATACTCCCTTAAATTTTGGTGTTATTGGTAATTTTATGTGATGGATAGGCTTTCCCAAACCATCTAAAATGAAGGTTTCCGTTATTTCAGCTTCAGACATATAGAAGCTTTTTAAATGTGTTTCTAGACTATTTTCTGATGTATCACGGTTTTCAATAGTAACATCTTTACCAAATTTATCACCTATTGTTGAAAATAAACTCAATTTGCAACCTTCAATGTTGAAAGTGTCTTCAAACGTATTGTAATTAAGAACAAAACTATTTTTACATGTACACGCCCAAAATTTCACCCAACCCTTAAATACTGATTTTATCAATGAAACATTACCCTCCAGATTCTCCACATGTAAATCACCGCCAATTGTACTCTTTGAGATCCTGATTTCACTTTTGACCTGAGAAATATCTAATGTTCTCCCAATGTGGCTATCTTTAATATGAAATCCGTGATTTTTAATTACGGTCTGATGAAATTTTATTGTTCCTATTTTACAATCTTTCTCAATTAAAATTCCACGATCTATTTTGCAAAAATCAGTGAATGTAATGTCCAAGGCACTACAATTAGAAAAAACAAGACTTGTATTAAATGGGTTTAGGGCGATATCAAATTTCCTGCTATCTAGATCTTTTATTACTATGCCCTTATGAAAGTTGCAATCTACGAACGCTAGTCCAGAGGCAATCTCAACTTGGCTAATTTGGACTAATTCTGAGAATTCTAAATTTCGTATCTCCCTATAAGACCAGTTAACAACGTTCGAATCGATTACTAAGCTTTCTTTCAACTGAAAGCCGTCATTTTTACTATGCAAATTGTTCTCGTTGAGCCTTGTTAAAAAGTCATCAAGCGAAATTGTTGAAACAATCATGTATTCACTTTATTTCCTTAATAAACCCAATCATTTGTTTGGTTTCTTTCTCCGAAAACTTCTCAGCTTTGTTCTTATAACCCTCTTCCTTCATAGGCCATTGCTCCATTTTGTTTCTAATTGTCTGTAAGTTGTTTGTTCCCAATGCCTTCATGCATTCCAGAACCGTATTCAACAATTCAATACGATTCATATCTTTATTAATGAGCGGTTTTTCGTAAATGTCCAACATGGCATTGACCTGCTCAACAAAATCTTTATTCTCTTCTTGAGCTCATGCTGTTGCTATTCTCTGTGTACTATCAGG
>CAYNKN010000343.1:0-1268 GCA_964397805.1 uncultured Chryseolinea sp.
ATGATATTCCGTTTGCATTAAAAGATAATTGCCCGCACCGAGGTGTGCCACTTTCCAAAGGTTGGTATGATGGTAAAACACTTCAATGTTGCTACCACGGTTGGATGTTCGATCATACCGGAACATGTACGGGTATTCCGGCACTAGCCGATAAAAATTTTGATGTTAAGAAGATAAAAGTTTTCAGTTATCCCTGCCAAGAGATTAATGGAACGGTTTGGATTTACATCCCCCAAAATAAAACGCAATTACAAGGAGCTGGCGAGCGTACCCCTAATTTACTTATCCCTGCTGATAAAAAATTTCTATTTGTTGAAAAGGTAATTATGCCGGCTGATATCGATCATGCCGTTATTGGTTTGATTGATCCTGCCCACGTTACGTTCGTACACCAATCGTGGTACTGGCGATCGGCAGAAAAGCTAAAGCAAAAGGAAAAGAAATTTGAGCCAGTTGACCTTGGTTTTAAAATGGTTCGCCATAAACCATCTTCCAATTCAAAAGGGTATTCTATTCTTAAAGGAGAAACCTCGACCGAAATAAATTTTCAGTTGCCCGGTAATCGTTTTGAGCACATACAGGTTGGCAAGCATGATATCGTTTCCATTACTTGCCTCACCCCTATTAATGAGCATGAAACCGAACTAAACCACATTTTTTATACGTCCATTGCTGCGGTAAAATTTTTCTGGTGGCCTTTGCGGCAATTGGGTAAACAGTTTATCCATCAAGACTTAGGCGTCTTTAATAAATTACGCGAAGGGTTAGCAACTAAACCCACCCTGATGCTGTTGGGTGAACCAGATGCGCAAGCTCGTTGGTATCACGAGTTAAAGCGTCAGTGGGACATGTCGCAACAAAACAAAACACCGTTTGTAAACCCGGTGGAACCCAAGACGCTACATTGGATTACCTAACCTTCGGAAGAATATCTAATTTGTTCACACTCAAAAATCTTCGATATTTCGCTCGACCTGACGCAGAACTGAATGTTGAAGATTGATTCTCATACCCACATTATTCCTAAAAAACTACCTAACTGGACAGAGAAGTTTGGTTATGGCGATTTCATTTACCTACAGCACCACCGAAAAGGTTCGGCTAAAATGATGCGTGGCTCGCAGTTCTTTCGCGAGATAAAGGAAAATGCGTGGAATGCTGAGTTGCGTATGGAAGAGTACGCCACGTTTAACACACAAGTGCAGGTAGTGTGTACTATCCCGGTTATGTTTTCCTACTCCGCTAAGCCGTATGATTGCTTGGAGGTT
>CAYNKN010000343.1:1278-3836 GCA_964397805.1 uncultured Chryseolinea sp.
AGATTTCTAAATGATCACATCGTTGAGTTGATTACTCAATATCCTAAAAACTATTTGGGGCTAGCAACCATCCCTATGCAAGATACCGAGCTGGCCATTCAGGAATTAGAGCGCTGTAAAGAATTGGGCATGAGTGGTATTCAGATTGGATCCAACATCAATGATCTAAATTTAAATGAACCTAGATTCTTTCCCATTTTTGAAGCCTGCGAACAATTGGGTATGGCGGTGCTGGTACATCCGTGGAATATGATGGGACAAAAGAACATGCAAAAGTATTGGTTGCCTTGGTTAGTAGGTATGCCTGCAGAAACATCGCGTGCTATATGTTCGATGATCTTCGGTGGTATCTTTGAGAAGTTGCCGGCTTTACGCGTAAACTTTGCGCATGCTGGTGGATCATTCTTATCAACCATTGGTAGAATACAACATGGTTTTGATTGTCGGCCCGACTTAGTAGCTATTGATAATAACATCTCTCCAACAAACTACTTAGGTAAATTTTGGATAGATAGCATTACACACGATGCATTAATGTTGGAGTATGTACTTAAACTTCAAGGATCAAATCGTATTACATTAGGTTCTGATTACCCTTTTCCATTAGGCGATTTAACCATTGGCAAGTTTATTGAAGACATGGATTTAGAGACTACCATTAAAGAAGATATTTTTTATAAAGCTGCACTAGCGTGGCTCAACATTTCAAAAGAAAGATTTTTTGCATGATTCGGATTTATACGACTACATTTTTTCTCTTTGCTTTTGCAACTATAGGTTTATGCCAACAGCCTACTAGTGTGACAGAGTATAGAATTCAACAAGAGCAAATTAAGAAAGCTGCGCTAACACGCGAACTCGATTCAGGTGTTGTATTGATGGATCATGGTGATTATGCAAGAGCAGATAAAAAATTTAAGTATGTTTTAGAAAATAGTAAAAGTGTACCCTCCGATCTTACCTTTTACTTTGGTAAAAATTCATACTACCTCGAATTTTATAAGCAAAGTATTGATTGGCTCACAAAATACATTCAGTTAAAAGGTACGAACGGTCAACACTCACAAGAAGCGGTGTTATTACTAAAGCGCGCAGAAACCGAATACCTTAAAACAAAAACACAAGACTCAAAAAAAATAGGAACAATACTCTCAACAGACTTTACCATTGATTGCGGCCCATCGGGTAAAGTAACGTGTCCGGTATGTAAGGGCAATCATGTAATTGTTAAAAAAAGTGCGTTTGGTAATTCCTACAAAACATGCGGTTACTGTAATGAGCATGGCATACTAACCTGCGCAGAGTATAATCTTTTATTACGTGGCGAACTGGCACCACGCGAGTAAGCTAAACCTACCATTGGCTTAAACAATATCCGTTTAGGCTATTTTATTATCTTTGTACGATTTTATTAAAGTCAAACTTTAGATTAACCTGCTATTAATCAAAGCAAATGGCACTTTTTAACCGCGTAAATGGTCGAGTTCTCAAGGAGAAAATGCGATCAATCCCTGAAAAACGGGTAACCATTTCTTTTTACAAATACCACGTTATTACTGAACCCCTCGAGTTTCGAAATGAGTTATATAAAGGATTTGAAAACTTATCGGTACTGGGTAGAATTTATGTAGCTCATGAAGGTATCAATGCCCAGATTAGTGTGCCTGAAGAGAACATCGATCGATTTAGAGACTTTTTGTATAGTATATCTTTCTTACAGGGAATTCGATTAAACATTGCCGTGCAAGATGATGGTAAGTCTTTCTTTAAGTTAAAAATTTTGGTGCGCAAAAAAATTGTTGCCGATGGTTTAGACGACAATACGTTTGATGTTACACAAACCGGTGTACATGTTAATGCCGAAGAGTTCAATCGATTAGCTAACGATCCGAATACAGTTATTGTCGACATGCGAAATCATTACGAGAGTGAAGTAGGTCATTTTAAAAATGCTATCCTCCCTGATGTAGATACGTTTCGTGAAGAGCTTCAAGTAGTAGAGGATCTTATGCGCGATCAACGAGATAAAAATTTGTTGATGTATTGCACAGGTGGCATTCGTTGTGAAAAGGCTAGCGCCTGGATGAAGCATAAAGGGTTTAAACAAGTTTTTCAATTAGATGGTGGTATTATAGAATATGCCAAACAAGTAAAAGCAAACCAATTAGAAAATAAATTTATCGGTAAGAACTTCGTGTTTGACGAGCGACTTGGTGAGCGAATTTCTGATGATATTATCGCAGCCTGTCATCAATGTGGCGCACCCTGCGATGATCATACCAATTGCAAAAATGATGGTTGCCATTTGCTTTTCATTCAATGCCCCGCATGCGCAACTAAATTCAGTGGCTGTTGTTCACAAGCATGCAGTGATATTATTGCCTTACCCATCGAACAACAAAAGGAAATTCGAAAAGGTATTAATAAAGGCCGTCAGGTATTTAAGAAAGGAAGATACCAACATAACCAATCAGCAACGTAGTGATTGAGTTTAATTAAAACGATCAGAAAGTTAATCGAACAACATGCAATCGGGAACAATCCGTATCGGAATCATT
>CAYNKN010000344.1:0-3834 GCA_964397805.1 uncultured Chryseolinea sp.
AATTTTTGTTTGCACCAAGAGCCGATACCAACAAGAACTGTTTAGCGCCAGCCGAAAAACTTGACTTGGCGGTTAAGAATGGATAATAAAAATCTACCTGATAAAAATTTTCTTTTGACCCAGCCTTCGCCATGGTAGTTCCTAAACAACAAAAAACATCATCAACCTGAAAAGCCTCCGGATGCTCAGATACTTTTCCGATCTCAATCTTTTTTTGAATCAGCTTTTCATGATGTGGTAAATCTTGACGGGTAATAGCAATAACCGACTGATAGCGATCGCTATGAAGTAGTTGTTGCAAAAGTTGACTTCCAATTAGTCCGGTACTTCCTACGATCAGCGCTTTCTTCATCTTGTTGTGCAGTTATATGGAAGGACCCAAATCAGTTGAAGGGACACTCACATCAACAACCGTTACATGCTGTGCTTCCCAAATTAAAAATTTCTCAACCTCACTGCCGATGGAGTGATAAACCCACGCCAATACAGCAAAGTCGTCTGAGAATCCTAATACCGGAATTACATCTGGAATAATATCAATCGGATTTAAAAAGTAAATCAGTGCAGCTAAAATTATTACTATTGTTTTCCACGGCACTTCCCGATAAGATCCATTGGCATAGGCTTTGGCCATCCGCATGCACACCATAAATTTTTCTTGTACCGTATGTCGCTGTATACCATTCCAATTTACCGACCGTAACTTCTCCCCTACCTTCGCCACCAAACGCGCGATCCGTCCGTACTTTCCAGAGAAGGAAGCAGCCGAATTCATGGCGCGGTCAAAAAATTTATTTTTCATAACTGTGTATTAAAAGTTCGGTGAGTTCGTGTTGCAGTGATTGTGTTTTATCGTGCGCATACCAAGCATGTACTTTTTCAACCCATTCATCGTGAGGTCTACCAGAATCTTTTAATTCGGCAACCATATCCGATGCTGGTTTTGGTCGTGGCCCCCAAACTGCTAATTCTTTCAATGCTTCGTTTAAGATAATCAATTTGGGAATAGAACGCGTTCCGTTCGTGAGGTATTGATCCATAACTTCTGGAAATTCATCGCGCAGCAATAAATGCAATGAAATGTGAGCATTAGAAGCAGCCAGTTGGGCGATAAGTGGTAAATTCTGAGCGGCATCTCCGCACCAACCTTCAGTGAGCACTACCCAGTATTGTTTGGTGTGAATTTTTTCTAGAGCCTCCAGCAAGGGCGTTTCAATACGCAATGTTTTGTCGAGCCTATTCATGCGTTGCACATTTAGGCGGGTATAGTTTGTTAGTTCCTCCGATTGTTTAGGCCCTGTAGTTTTACCTTCGGCTACTAACTTATCGAGAAGGTGGCGATACGCAGAATACGAAATTCCTTGCTCAATAATTTGTTTAGTTATGGGGTGCTTAGCGATTACTCCTTCTTCCATAAAGATAAATTTCAGGCAGAACGATGGCTTCTATGCAGATAGTTCCCTAGTACTAAAAGGTTCGCTGGATTTCTCGCTTCAGCTCGATTAACGCGTGCGCTAATGGATCAACCGATTTATTGATTGCTTTCTCAAATATTTTCTTTGACAAATCCAGACTGCTGGATTCCATCCCCATTTCACTGGCCGCATCATTGATGGTAACAATTAAATCCTCTTTGGCATTTTTTATTAATTCCCAAACCTCTTCACCAATATAAACCTGCTGTGATACATTATGATTATACTCATTTCGAATCTCCGCTAAAAGTAATTGATGAAACTCGCGCGATGGCATACCCGAAGCATTGAGGCGAACCAATAAATTTTGAGGCGACATGCGTTCTAAAAACAACACCATGCGCTCATACGCTTGCAAGCGATTAGGCAAAATAGTCTCGATGCTGCGGCTTCTCACCTCAAGCTTGCGAAGTTCAAGCTCCTTTTGAATAAAAGTTCGTACCAACAAATAAGCGGCATACAATACAACTGATGCCGGTACCAGTATTTTAATGAATTCGATTAGTGCGTCCATAGAATTAATTTGTAGCTAATTGTGTTGGGAAATTTAGATAATTTTAAACGCAAATTACTTTCTTAAAGCGATGTTTGAAAACCTGCAACCAGTAACCCTAAGCGAACGTGCTGCCAAAGAGATTCGTAAGATTATGCAGACCAAGAATATTCCGGCTGATTATGGGCTGCGAGTAGGCATAAAAGGTGGTGGATGTGGTGGTGCCGCGCTTATGATTGGATTCGACAAAAAGAAGGATACCGATATAGCCTATACCCTCAACGACATACTTGTATATGTTGACAAAAAACACACGATGTACATTATTGGTAAAGAAGTGGATTTTTTTGAAGGTGAGGACGCACGCGGATTTCTATTTAAAGATACTACCCAAACAAAAGAAAATAAGGGCACCCCGACTGAAGAGTAGTAATCTGGTTTACAGGTTTATTACAATGGGTTCGCTAAGATCATTTTTGCTCTGGTAAGTTTTATAATACTTCGCTTTCTATACGTAAACAACCGGTACGACTCACCTGTATGAGTCTTAATCTTAATTCTATTGGGGAATACAAACCCATAAAATGGCCGAATCGATTTGATAACACTATATGAAACCGAAAAATTAAAACGAGCTTTTTTTGCTTTCTGCATGACTACCACCAGCGAGTCATTGGTAAGCATAAGATAGCCGCGCTTGACACTGAACGGCTCGACAAACATTTTATCATCCCGAATTACACGCTGACTATAAAATACATTATCAAACTTTTGTTGACCATAACCCTTTACAGTAAACGTGAGTAGGAGTAAACAGATAATTTTAAACTTTACTTTCAAAAAATTCTTATTTCAACTAATACGTCTTGGTCATATCCTTAGGCATACAGATAATAAAGTCTGCCGTATTTAAATTCGAATCTTCTAGAACCTCCATACTTTGTTGTTCTACAGCATGAACAGTAACAATTTTAAGTTTGGGCTGCGTTCTTTTTAAATACCAGTAAATGCCTTCAAAATTTTGAGAATGATAGGCTCCATGATAATGAATAGCAATACCCTGTTTATACTTTAAAAGAAAGTGCGCCATAGTAGCATCCTTCATAGCTTGCGACTTAGCCATATTTTCAGCGCTACCGGTTGCTCCGCTATGGCCTCCCATATTGGTGATCATACTTTTATAGCCGGGCAACTCCAGATCGATAGTAACTGGCAAAGGAGCAATCCATTGACGTGCATCATCGGGTAGTGTTGTAAGTGCATCGATACCTTTGCGATATACCAAGTTAGCATACCTGCGTGGAATATTGGTTGCTATAACACGAAGCTTTTTTTCTTTAGCAAACTCTACTAATGGTTTGTAATCGGTTTTATAGTTGTCCCACACTTTAGCTTCCTGTAATAAGTGACGCTCTTCAATTACCCCCTGAAGATATTCATCCAGAATTAATTGATTGTCGGATTCAAACATTTCCATACCTATTACAAGGGCAGGTTGAAGTGCATAGAGATCTTTTAGTATCTGCAATTCTAACCAATGGTTGATCGCGTTATTGTGAATTTCGCCCACTAAAACTACTTCAGCTTTACTCAATTCCTTGAGCATGGCAGTGTAGTTTGATGGCTTACCCTCTTTCGAAAAAATTTTATAAGCCGGTTTATCTTGTGCTGTACTTACTATGCAAATAAAAAGTAGAACGAGTATGGATAGCGTTTTCATGATTCGAAAATATGACTGCGTTTATCGCTTTAGTGAAAGACTTACAAATGCTTTTTTGCATTTTCCGCCAATAGGAGGATTGAGTTTGGCAATTTTAATTTCTACAGCGCCAACGGCTGGCCATTTCAACAACACATCGTTCGCAA
>CAYNKN010000345.1:0-447 GCA_964397805.1 uncultured Chryseolinea sp.
ATGTATGGCTTCATAAAGCAGCTGCTGTTAATGAAACCGATCGCGAGCTGATTAACCAATGGATAAAAAGCTTACCCATTGTTTTTGAAGCTAAGTAAGGACTTGTTTAATTTTATATGCTAGCTCAACGCTTCTACGGAAGTTACTTCTCCGGGCATCATGCGTGTGAACAAATTTTCGATTCCTGCCTTTAAGGTAATCGTTGAAGATGGGCAACCGCTGCAAGCACCTTGAAGTTTTACTTTTACGATACCTTCTTTAAATGAATGGAAAGTAATGGCACCACCATCTTGCTCAACAGCCGGGCGTATATACTCATCTAAAATTGATTTAATCTTTTTTACCGATTCAGTTTCTTCTTCAGCAGGTGTTTCTTCTTCGCTTACCTCTATGATAAATTTTCCGGCCTCAAGGAAATTTTTGATGTGTTCCTTTATCGCACCTTGA
>CAYNKN010000345.1:457-3821 GCA_964397805.1 uncultured Chryseolinea sp.
CCACTCTACATCCTCTTTTTTGGTTACCGTAATAAAGTTGCTTGCAAAGAAAACTCGATCTACAAACGGATAGGTAAATAACTCTTTTGCCAAAGGTGATGTCGAAGCACTGTCTGTATCGGGGAAATCAAAACTTAGACCTTCCGGAACCAGCATTTCGTTTACAACAAATTTTAACGAATTGGGATTTGGGTTCGACTCCAAATAGATATGTACATTTTTTAGACCTGACTGAAGCATATTTTTCGTTTATTGGTGAACAAAATTATGGAATTTAAGTTCGAATCTGCGTATCCTCGCAAAGAAAGCAAACAAATCAGCCAAGCTGTTTTAGTAGGGCTAAAAACAGGAGGAAGCAACGTACTTTTTCTATATTGCGAACCCAAAAAACAAACGATTGAAAATCCTTAAAACCGCATTGCTTTGGATAAAAAACGAGTCGGACAAATCATTCTATTAGTATTCACTGTATCTACTATTCTTCATTTACTGTACTACTACTCAGGCTTTGCGATACCTGATATTGTACTCGCTGGCTCTCGATGGGTCACCGGCTTCTTTTTGATATACTATGCTATTCTGAAGCGATCGCTTACCACGTGGATTTTAATCAGTATGGTAATTGGTGTAGAGATCGGACTAAACTTTCCGGTTTTTGCACAGAACCTGCAGGTACTCAGTAAAATATTCCTGAGTCTGGTAAAGACTATTATCGCCCCCATATTATTCTCTACACTCGTGGTAGGTATTGCCGGGCATTCTAATCTGAAGCAGGTAGGACGTATGGGTTGGAAATCCATTGTCTATTTTGAGTTCGTAACAACACTTGCATTAGTTATCGGGCTAGTTGCTATCAACCTAACGCAAGCCGGAGCCGGCATTTCACTTCCCGAAGGATTTAACCAAGAATTACCCGAAGCGATAGCACAGAGCTGGGAAGAAGTTATTCTTCATATTTTTCCGGAGAATTTTATCAAATCAGTTTACCATGGTGACGTGCTACCTATAGTGGTGTTCAGCGTTGTGTTTGGTATTGCACTGGCGATGTTACCCGAACAAAAAAAGAGACCGGTATTAGAGTTCTCTGAAAGCCTAGCTGAAACCATGTTTAAATTCACAAACATCATTATGCATTTTGCTCCCTTTGGTGTAGGTGCTGCCATTGCTGTAACCGTAGGGCATTTAGGTATTGATATTTTAGGTTCCTTGCTAAAACTTCTCTTCACACTCTATGGCGCGTTACTAGTTTTTATGCTGGTTGTGCTGGTCCCAATCTCCCTTCTGCTAAAAATTCCTATTCGCAAGTTTATCAAAGCTATAGCCGAGCCTGTATCCATTGCCTTTGCCACCACCAGTTCAGAGTCGGCTTTACCAAAAGCGATGGAGAATATGGAGAAGTTGGGTGTTCCCCGAAAAATTGTTTCGTTTGTGTTACCAACTGGTTACACGTTCAACTTAGATGGAACAACGCTTTACTTATCCTTGGCTTCTGTTTTTGTGGCGCAAGCTGCGGGTATCCCGATGACGATCTGGCAACAAGTTTTAATGGGTTTAACATTAATGCTTACAAGTAAAGGCGTAGCCGGTGTACCACGTGCATCGTTAGTTATTTTATTAGGTACTGCCGCCTCTTTTGGTTTACCCCTTTGGCCCATTATGGCTATTCTAGGTATTGATGAACTCATGGATATGGCACGTACTTCTGTAAATGTTACCGGCAACTGTTTAGCTTCTGTAGTAATTGCAAAATGGGAAGGTGAATTTGTAGAAAGCGATGTAGAAAAATTCGATTAGCAAAATTGGGCTTTCAATAAATTCTAAATATTACTAGGTCATAGCGAGACGCTAAAATTAGTGGGAATTACTCTCGCATATCTCACTATCAAAAATCTTACTTAAGTAGCATCAGAGTCCTCTGCGAGTGACTCTGATGGGGAGAAAGAGAACGGACAGCTCGTTGCCTATCTTACAAAATGGTAACTGAAGGAAAAGCGGTCTTAAAATTTTATCATTTACTTCATGGCAACTGATCTTATTTCATTAATAAGCTACTTAGATTTTAAAGAGTCAGAGGCACTTAAACAACAACTTCATCAATCAAAAATTCATTGTTTAGTTAATGAGCATGGAGCACACATGGGCGATGACCAAAATGTATACTTTGAGATTAAAGTAAACCTCGCTCAATACAAACAAGCAAAGAAAATAGCTGAACAGTTTAAGGTTTCACGTTTCATCAAAAATCAACGATGTCCAAACTGCAAATCACTTGCTCGAGAACTACCTCCCAAGCTTACAATTTTTCAAAAACTACTTTACATAGGCACTACTCCCGTTAGGTGTAAAAAATGTAAAAAGGTTTATGGTCTCTGATACTTTCTCTTCCCCCTCAGAGTCACTCGCAGAGGACTCTGAGGTCAATGCGTTTCGCTAAGTTATACCTTCTACGAATTTCACTTTTTCTTACCCAAATCTTTGTAATGCATAATGTTAACCTTGCTCTCTATACTCAACTCGTAATACCCTGCACTTGAGTGTTCGTAATGAGCAAAGTCATCTACCAATAACCATTTTCCCGAAACAGGATTATGATGAATGTAATCAAGTTTTTGCTCAACCATTTTTTCGCTATAACATTTGCGCGCAGCAAACGATAACCGAAATACCTGATGATTTTTTCCTTTTATTCTCTCCTTCGGCTGCACACCTTCGCGCAGCTTCATTAAAAGCGATTCTTTTCCTGTCTTCTTAAGATTATTTACAATATCGTAGGCCATAAAACGCTTCCCCTCTCCCACTAATTTATTAAGTGAAAATCCCTCATTTGTAATGTATAGCAAAACATGTAAGTGATTAGGTAAAATAACATAACTTAAAACAAAGCATCCATCCTTATGCAAATAATCAAACCATCGGTAAACAGCGTTATAAGCATTGGCTTCTTCAAATAAGGGCAACCATTTGTAACACGTTATTGAGCAAAAGTATACCTCGTAATATTCGTTATGTACTGTGTGTGTTGACAACGGGTAAATATTGAGAGTTTAATAACCAAAAGTTAAGTTTTCTAAATCTACTTTAAAAAATTTTAGTAGCATCAGAGTCCTCTGCGAGTGACTCTGATGGGGGAGTGATGTAGAAAAATTTGATTAAGAATTCTAACTCGTTTACTAAATCGCATTACACTTTTGATGCTCTGGCGCGCAGCACAAAATCTGCTACCACTAATGCCGCCATCGCTTCTACAATAGGTACTGCACGTGGTAATACACACGGGTCATGCCGACCTTTTCCGCTTACAGTGGCTTCGTTACCATCTTTATCTACACTAGCCTGATCTTGCATAATAGTAGCCACAGGTTTA
>CAYNKN010000346.1:0-3817 GCA_964397805.1 uncultured Chryseolinea sp.
CGCTTACCCCACCGGAGAACCCAAACAAACCAAACGCATTGAGTGAAAAAGGTAAAATCATTTTTGCTCAGCAAGGGTGTGTTACGTGTCATACCCCTCCATTATTTACCAATAATAAACTTACACCTGCCGATGGCTTTGAAATTCCTGATGAACATTATAGTAAGTATGAAATCTTTGATATCTCAGTAGGTACTGACCCGGGATATACGATGAACACACGCAGGGGCACGGGCTACTACAAAGTACCTTCCTTGTTAGGACTTTGGTATCGCGGACCTTTCTTGCACGATGCATCATTAGCTAAGCTGGAAGATTTATTTAACCCTGCACGACTACGAGCGGATTACGTGCCCACTGGTTTTAAGCCACATGATGTAAAGACCAAGGCAGTGAAAGGTCATGAGTTTGGAATGGAGTTGAGCAAGTCTGAAAAAGATGCGTTGATTGCTTACCTCTTAACGCTGTAAATCAATGAAACTAATTTCACTCTTATTGCTGCTGATTCTTCCCTGGCATTTCAACGCGCATGTTGATAAAGGAGTAGATCCTATTCGGTTTCAAATTAAAAATGCAGGTATTACTGTTGATGGCACCATGACCGATTGGGAATATGAAATTGTTTGGGATGCTAAAAAATTATCCGCTTGTAAAATCAGTGGGCGAGCTAACCCAGCATCCATTGATACGGGAATTAAACTACGCGATAAACATTTAATTGGCAGGCAGTACTTTTATGTTGAAAAATTTCCAGCGATCACGTTGCAGTCGAAAAAAATTTTATCGGATGGTAAAGGTAAGTACACAGGAACATTCGATCTACAAATCAGGGATGTGACAAAAGAAATCGAAATTCCGTTCACCGTAGTTATAAGTAATCATAAACAGTACTTTAAAGCCGAGATTACAATCAATCGTTTAGACTTTGGCATTGGCGAATCAAGTTTGGTGCTGAGCGATGAAGTAAACGTGATGATTGAATTGAAGAAGTAAAATAACAGGAGATGAAATAACCTGTTGTTCAACATTTACAATCCGTTTAGTTAATACACTACTTTTAATTGGATGGCGCATGCTTATACCTCGCTCAAATTATTTTTATACCATGTTCTGGATTTTGCTAGTGCTGGTTTTTCTTGGCTTTGCCCCAAGCTTCTATTTAAGACCATTGGTAACTGAGCAACCATTTTATCCGGATGGACTTCCTAATCCGCATAGAGTACATGGAATAATACTTACCATCTGGTATATCTTTCTGGTGGTACAATCCGGTTGGATCAAATACAATAAAGTTCATATCCACCGAAAGCTTGGCTGGTTTGGTGTTACTTGGGCCGTGTTGGTTTTATTCTCCACTGCGTACACGGTGTCAATTTTTCCAGAACGAATGGTGGTGCTTGCGCAACAACTCAATTCCACCGTAGCGGAAATTGAACCGGGATTAGTTTCTATTCTCTGGCTTGATGTGTTTATGAGTTTATTGTTCGTGGTATTTTTTATACTGGCTATTCTCCAACGCAACAACCCCGACATTCACAAACGCTTTATGCTGTACACTGGGCTGGTTTTTATTTTTGCAGCAACAAATCGAGTGGCCGGAACTATTGGTTATTTAACGTTCTCAAGCATTACTCCTGTGCTGGGATCACTTTTATTGTTGTCACTCACTGCGAGTGTACTGGTGCATGATTATAAAACCAGAAAAAGAATATTGCCCGTATCATGGTGGTGTTTCGGATTGTACTGGCTGGCCATTGTGCTTAGTATGGTAATTGGTGAAACAAGTGTTGGAGCGATTATCTTGAATATCTAATGTAGTGTATCGTGACAAGAATAATTCCTGCGCTCTTCTGGTTTATCTTTCTATCACTTGCTGCAATGGTGATCTTATCAAGTGTAAGGTACATATGGGAAGGCATGCCTGAATCACTTAATCGTACCAATACCGTTGAAGTAATGTGGTTTACTTTGCATATACTAACCGGTACGCTTGTACTAGTACTGGCCGTACTTCAGTTTAACAAGAATTTTAGGAGCAGAAACGTAAAACTACATCGGCTGTTCGGTAAGCTATACATTATACTGAGCAACTCGCTGTTCGACATTTGCTATGTCGAACGATAGATAATCAGGATTTGCAATCCACCATTAACACATTATTTTTTAATCAGTACTTGCTATAACAGTTGCATTTTCGCGAGTAACTATCTTTTTCGAAGCACTAGTTTTCAATCGAAGTGATCTACAGTTGGATTAAACAAATAGATGGCTTCGTTGCGCTTACGCACAGGCTCTTCCTGCGCCTCGCCATGACGCCTGAGTTTTCGCGAGCAACCATCTTTTTCGAATTACTAGTTTTCAATCGAAGCGATTTACAATTAGATTAAACAAATAGATGGCTTCGTTGCGTTTACGCACATGCTCTTCCTGCGCCTCGCCATGACGATTTTCCATTTGAATAGCACCATCGTAAAAGAACAATTTGAATTAAAGATTAAAGGCTTTTATGATTTCAAACCACGAACAGTGTTAATACTATTAATAGCAGATTTCGACTAGAGAGAAAAATTCATTGACTATTCATTCTTCAAATAAATTTTAAACGTAGTACCCTGGTTTACTTTAATTTCCAACACTATTTTTCCGCCTTGATTAACCACCATTTTATCTACAATAAAAAGCCCGACACCGGTTCTCTCAATTTGAGGCTGAAGTCTTTTGAATTTCGAAAAAACATCTTTCTGTTTTTCTTCTTCTATACCTAAGCCATTATCAGATACAGCGAGTACGATATATTCTGCTGGATGCGCTGTACTGATAAAAATCTCCAGAGTTTTTCCGGGTCGATAAACTTAATGGCGTTGGATAGCAGGTTGTATAAAATACTTCTTAAGTTTTTTTTGGAGAACTGTACTTCTGTTACTTCAAGGTTAGAAGTAATTTTTGCATGCGATTGATAGATTTGATTTTTTAACGAGAATTTATCTTCATCCAGAATTTGTGCAATGCTAACTACTTCTTTTTGGTCTTCCGGATTCGTTCCGATTTTAGTAATCGTTGTCAGTTCGGCAATCACTGTTTCCATAGATTGTGCTGCCCGATCCATGATATTCAACAGTTCGTTAATATCATGCTTATCATCTTTTTCTAATGCAGACCGCAGCGCATCCAATAGCGACAACATGTTTCTTATCGGTTGTTTGAAATCATGCGAAACCGAGTAGATAAAAGTCTCGTGGTCGGCATTTATTTTTTCAATAGCGAGTTTGTCGGCAAGGCGCTCGGTGATGTCAATAAAGGTAATCACAACTCCGTTGGTGGTATTCTTTTTCTTTACAATGTAAGGCAATACATTCATCTGAAACCATCGTTGATCTTTGGTTTGAATTTCACTTTCTATGTCTTCGTTACTGGCAATAACTTCTTTAATGGTATCGATTAAACCGGGAAGAATTGCCAATGTAGGAATATCATAAATTGATTTGCCCATATCGGTTTCTGCCAAAGTAAAGTGCATATTGGCAGGCGGACTGTATTTTCTTAGAATGAGATCAGCGTCAATAAAAATTTGAGGGATGATCGTGTTTCTAAAGTAATTCTCCAGTTCCTCATTCAATTCAAGAAGTATTTTTACTCCTTTTTGTTCAACGTCCCTTGGTTTGTCCATACTATATTTTAGTGATCGATAAACCAAGATCGTTCCATCTTTAGACTATGGAATAGACACTTCCTTCGTAATGTTGCGTTTTAGGAGCGTGCGAATCGGGCATTAATCTCCACAACCAAGAAGTTGGCAAATAATTCTACTCTACTTTTT
>CAYNKN010000347.1:0-3808 GCA_964397805.1 uncultured Chryseolinea sp.
AAACTTACCTTAAAAATTTTTGATATGTCCACCAACGAAAGTAAAGGCGGTGAAGAACGTTCTTCTTCGTATGCACCTATGGCGGCTTGTTTTAAGCCCAGCTTTTCAGCCAATTGTTTTTGCGTGAACCCGTGTTGAGTGCGCAAGAATTTTAAGTTTTTACTGATGGAGGTCATATGCCAATACTATGGTGTGTCACTAAATTATTGTAACGTGTTCTATAGTTAAACTATTTTTTATAACCACAAAGATCACAAAGGTTAGTACAAAGTTCACAAAGTTCCATTTATTACTCTTTTAATTCCATTCTTCAATAATGCTACATTAAAATTGATTAATAATCCCAATTTGTAATTCCCTAGTTTCATATAGGTAAGCGTTTGTGCCAAGTGAACATCATTTAATGCTTCAACGCTTTTAATTTCAATCACTAACTTATTCTCTAACAATAAATCAATTATATAACCACATTCCAATTTCACTTCTTCAAAAATCAATGGCATTGGTTTTTCCTTCTCTACTTTAACACCTGCTTTCCCCATTTTATAATACAAGCATTCCCTATAGGCGCTTTCCAATAATCCAGGACCCAAAACTGCATGAACCTCAATCGCTAAGCCAATTGCCTTACTTGCTATTTCATTTTCAGTCATATCCTCTGCGTTCTTTGTGTATTCTTAGTGTCCCTTGTGGTTAAATCATTGTATGATCGTCCACATCTTTTGCGAGACAGATATCAAGCGTTACTTGTTTTCGAATAGTAGCAAAGCATTGCAAAGTTTTAGGGCAGTTAACTACAACAACACAATAAGTACACTCCAAAAATTACAACAGATGTAGCCGGAGTGGCTGCAAATCCAACTCCGGCTTATATCCTTATACGCTATGGCAAATAGCTTCACAAAACTAAAATAATTAGTTTAGGTTAAAAACATTTAACTAATATTTTTAGTTATTTAGCGGCATGGATAGGAACATTATACACCTCGACCTCGATGCCTTTTTCGTAGCCGTAGAGTGCAAGCGCAACCCCAAACTAAAAAATAAGCCGCTTATTATTGGTGGCAGTAGCCGCAGGGGTGTAGTAGCTGCCTGTAGCTATGAAACACGCACATTTGGTGTACACTCGGCCATGCCCATGTACCTCGCTCTACAACTATGCCCCGATGCACAGGTAATTTCGGGCGACATGGAGGCGTATAGCCAGCATTCGCATTTGGTAACCGAAATTATTAGTGATGCTTCGCCCATGTTCGAGAAATCGTCAATCGATGAATTCTATATCGATGCCAGCGGCATGGATCGGTATGTAGGTGCGTTTACGTGGGCGGTTGAATTGCGCAAGAAGATTATCCGCGAAAGCGGGTTACCCATATCGTTGGGTATGTCTACTAATAAGTTGGTATCGAAAGTAACCACGAACGAATTTAAGCCCAATGCCGAAAAACAAATTTTGGCCGGAGGCGAAAAAGATTTTCTGGCTCCGCTGGCGATCGAAAAAATACCCATGATCGGCAAACAAACCGCCTCCTTTCTTTACGATATGGGCGTGCGCACGGTAGCTACCCTGCGCGAAATGCCTGTACATTTTTTAGTGAGTGCGTTTGGTAAAAACGGTATTAGTCTGTGGAATAAAGCAAACGGTATTGACGAATCTCCGGTAGTACCGTATAGCGAACAAAAGTCTATCTCAACAGAATGTACGTTCGATCAGGACACCATTGATGTAAAGCGATTAAAATCTGTGTTGATTGCGATGGTCGAAAAGGTAGCGTTTCAATTACGCGAACAAAAAAAGCTTACCTCGTGTGTAACCGTAAAAATACGGTATGCCAATTTCGATACCGAAACCAAGCAAGTACAAATTCCTTACACAGCATCCGATCACGTCATTCTACAAGTGGTTACTGCGCTGTTCGAAAAATTGTATAACCGCAGAATGTTGATCCGCTTAGTTGGTGTACGCCTGAGCGGAATGGTACACGGCAATCATCAAATTAGTTTGTTTGACGACACAGCCGAAAGCATTAATCTCTACGAAGCCGTAGACTGGATTAAACACCGCTACGGTATCGAAAAAATAGTACGTGCCACCACCCTGGGCGTTGGGCGCAGGGTGCGCATGGAGATGAACATGTTTAAAGGAAACTTACGATAACCCTCATTTAATTTTTTTAAAAAAATCAAAACTATCAGAATTATGAAACCCACAACAAGTAAAACCGCCACCGCCATTCAGGAGTTGTTTTTCATTATTGCTCCACCACCGCACATTCTTAGTGATGTATCGGTATTAAAAGATGATGTACAATACTTAATCGGGAATACCTTTGCCGATCGGTTTTCGCGCGGGCACATCGCATTGTTTAAATACAACGATGAACACCTCGATGAAATGATTGCCCACGTAGAAGAAAAGGCCACGCACTTTAAACCGTTTAATGTTTTTATTAAAGATCTCAATGTGTTTTATCAAGGGCAGCATCGAACGCTGTATCTCGATATTGTTAATAAATATCCCATTCGCGATATCTTCGAAAAAATAATTAAAGAAGATGCCTCCTTTGTGCCGCATATACCCATCGCCAAAAAACTAACAGCCGAAAGTTTTTTAAAAGCATGGCCTTACCTTAAAGACCTTCCATACAGTCAGCATTTTTTGTGCGATCGTATTACCGTATTAGCTAAAACTGCCACGCAATGGCTACACTATAAAGACATTCTATTTGGTGAATAACCTAACCATGCTACGCCTACTTGTATGTACCTTAACTGCCATACCGCCTTTAGTTTTAAATACGGAACACTTTCGGTAGAAGAACTCTTTCGTGAGGCGCAGCGATGTGGTGTATCTAAAATTGTACTGACAGAAATTAACAATACAGCATCGTACATTGAAATGCTTCGGGTATGTGCCGAGCGGCATCCTACGGCTTCGCTTGCGCGAGATGATGCATTCGCGTTAGCCATAGCTGTTGGTATTGAATTTCGCCAAGACCACGAACTATACTACATTGCTATCGCCAAAAACAATAAAGGCTTTGAACAAATAAACCGGTTTCTTTCTCACCACAACCGCGAAGAAAAACCATTACCTAAAAAAGCACCTTCCTTTAGCGATGTAGTTGTTATTTATCCTTTCGGAAAAACAACTCCGGAAAAACTGCTTCCTTACGAATACATTGGTGTATCACGCCATCAACTCAATCAATTTATACTTTACTCGCCCCGAAAAACCTATCCCGAAAAATTCGTTATCCTTCAGCCCGTTACCTTTGCTAACAAACTACAGTTTAATACACATCGCTTATTACGCGCTATCGACCTCAATACATTACTCAGTAAATTACCGGCACATCAGCAAGCGCATCCCGATGAAATTATGCTGCCTGAAAAAACATTAGCGCACTACTTTGCTGCGTATCCGGAACTACTAAAAAATACCCGGCAGGTACTTGATCAATGTCACCTTACCTTCGATTTAAAAGAAGATAAAAACAAAAAAACCGTAACCGGTAACGCTAAAAACGATTGGGATTATTTAGTAACACAAGCGTGGGAAGGATTTCAAAAACGCTACGATGTAACCAACCCAACGTTACGCGAGCGTTTCACGCGTGAACTCAACATCATTAAACAAAAAGGATTTTGTGCCTACTATTTGATTGCTTACGACCTTATTTGTTTTGCACAAAAAAAAGGTTTTGCCTATGTCGGGCGTGGTAGTGGCGCCAATAGCGTAGTAGCATATTGCTTGGGTATTACCAATGTCGATCCAATTGAATTAGATTTATACTTCGAGCGATTT
>CAYNKN010000348.1:0-3797 GCA_964397805.1 uncultured Chryseolinea sp.
GTCACATCTTCAAACGTACCATCACCTTTATTTCGATACAACACGCCACCGGCATTCATACCATATCTAAGAGGTACTGCGCGGTTCCCGATAAAAATATCTACCGCTCCATCTTGATTAAAATCAGCAGCAGCTAATGTGCTGGATATAGTATAAACCTTAGACAATCCAGATTCAGTGGATTTGGTAAATTTACCTTTACCATCATTTAGGTATAACCGATCGGCTAGCTCAGGAGAACTAAATGAAAATTCATTGCCACCACTAGCAACTAGTAAATCTAAATCCCCATCCTGATCGACATCTACAAATAGAGCTGCTACATCTTCGGAACGTTTATCGTCAGCAAAAAAACCTTCTGTTACTTTCGCAAAAGTACCCATCGGTGTTTGTAAAAAAAGTTCACCAGCCTGCGCACGTGCGCCTCCAATATATACATCGTCTAGGCCATCGTTGTTAACATCACCTACTGCCAGTGCCGGACCTTGTGTTGATAGCATGTGATAAGTTAGCTGATCGCGATCGAAATCAATGAAGTCATTTTCGATATGCACGAAAGGTAGTATCTCCTCCTCAGCTAATTGTGTAAATAATTTTCCGGCAGACTGGGTGGGCGATTTAAATTCTTCGGTGGCATCTGCCTGTGATAACTTTAACCATTGGTTTGATGACACATTTGTTAGTAATGTTGTTCGATTATCAGGCCACCGAATTACTATGGTATCAATAACTGTATGCGAACCAAGCCCTGCTGTAATAACTGGATCAACGGAAGATTGAAACCCGCGATTTGGCATTTGTTCGAAAACATAGTTATCTGTTCCGGCAGTAATTGAGATCCGCGTACCCACTGCTTGAGTATTCTGTTGCACACCTGTTAGCGAAAATTTAAGATAGTGCTGCTGCGGATTAAGGATCGGCAAATTATTCTTGTAAATAGAAGCTGGGGCATTTACATTATTAACAATTAATTCCAATGCCCCATCATTATTTAGATCAGCATAGGCTGCTCCATTGGAATGTACTAATTCATCCAGTCCCCAGGCAGCTGCCTTGTTGACAAACTTATAGTTGCCGGTATTTTGAAATGCATAATTGGCAACGGGGTTAATGGGAATTGGATCAATCAGCAATCGATAATCAATACCTTGCTGACTAATTATTTGTTTTACGGTATTACCATCAGCAATAAAACTAAGATAATCCAAGTCGGTTATATCCTGGTAAATACCATTGGCAACAAAAATATCTTTTAATCCATCGTTATCTAGATCTGCTAGTAAAGCTCCCCAACTCCAATCACTTGCCTCAACACCAGCCAAACGAGCAATGTCGCTAAATGTACCATTGCCATTATTAAGGTGCAGCATATTTCTATTTAGCTGATAATGGTAACCATTCGCTTTATTGAATTTGAATTTATCAAAGCCTTCAAAGGTTGTCACTTGTTTCAATCGTTGGTCGATCTCAGGAAGCATATCCGTAACAAAAATATCCAACCAACCATCGTTGTTGATATCAGCCATATCCGCTCCCATCGAAGCAGCACTGATAGATGGCATACTGGCTTCCAATACTTCTCTAAATGTACCGTTGTGATTGTTGATGTATAAATAATCGCGTTCAAAGAAATCGTTCGATACAAAAATATCGCTCCAACCATCGTTGTTCACATCTCCAACAGTTACACCCAAACCAAAACCGATGATACTACCATAGATACCTGCTTGTTCGCTCACATCTACAAATACATTGTTATCATTTCGATACAGCCGATCGCCACCAACAGAATCACGAACATGACGAATATTCTGCATCAAATTAAAACTACCAATTGCCTGATAGGAATTATTCAATAAGTACAAATCGAGGTCGCCATCTTTATCGAAATCAAAAAAAACAGCGTGTGTAGAATATCCGTTATTGGCTAAGCCATACTTTTCTGCTTGCTCGGTAAATGTGAGATCGCCATTGTTAATGAACAGTTCATTTTGTTTATTATCACCTTTTATATCACCCGAATTGCATACATAAATATCGATTAAGCCATCGCCATTTACATCGGCCATAGCTACTCCGGTAGACCACGCACGGGTACCTGCCACACCAGCTGTTTTCGTGATATCGGTAAATTGAAAATCTCCGTTATTGAGGTATAATTTATTTTCACCCAAATTGCTGGTAAAATAAATATCGGGTAAGCCATCGTTATTGATATCGGCAATACCTACACCCCCACCGTTATAAAAATTTCGATAAGTAAAAATATTAAACACCTCATCGAATTGCAGATCGTTGCGAAAGAATATACCTGTTTGCTCAGCCGACAATTTTTCGAAAAGCACCGGTGTGTGTCGATCTGGTGTTTTACATCCGATGAATGAGACACAAAATAAAAAAACAAAGATAGCTAAGCTACTTAAGTTACTTATGTTTTTGATACTATGCTTTGATATTCCTGCTGACATCACTACTCACCCTAAATGGTATCTAAAAAATTTTGTAAATTCTGCTTTAATCTATGGACAAATCTTTTCCCATAGGTTGGTACCTGCTGATTTCAATTAGCATTTACCCATTAAGGAAATGTCTATCTTGGAATAATTCATCATTCCACTGAACCAATCTTTTACTATACAAAATCGATTGGTATTGATTCACTTTATCCCCCTTAAAGATGGGATAAAAATCGCAGAAATATATTTCCTGCACTTCGCTTGAGTCAAGTTTATGATGGACACAATAAGTTGTTTACTATTTGTCTGTTATTACAACTCCAGTTAAAGTTCCTTGATCAATTAAAAGTATAGAGTATAGGAAGTATGGACAATAAGTTCGTACTACCAGTAATGATTCATCAACCAGTAACATTGAGTCGATTTCGTGAGGTGTATCGGGAAGACATTTCAAAAAACCTGATCCATGCTTAATACTTACAAAGCCAGTGTTTCGTAATTTTCATTCTAGCGAAATCTAGTATTCCAATCGATTTCAGCGAACCTAAATTTGGTCTATAGATTCCAAAAGCAGTTTCATACAAGTTGGTTGAGTGAAAAATCAATAAAAAATGCAATAAGTATACTCAGCCAACGTCACCGCTATCGATTGCGACTCTATTAAAAAAATTGTGGAACGATTGCGAAGATTGTTGCAGTATGTTTAAACTTGCATTATGAAATATAACCAAGTAACCATTAAAGACATTGCCCGTGAATTAGGCATTTCTCCCTCTACCGTATCACGTGCCTTAAAAGATCATCCCGATATTAGCCCATTAACTAAAAAAGCGGTTAACGAATTAGCTGAGAAGCTAAATTATCAACCCAATATCGTGGCTTTAAGCTTACGACAAAGTAAAACCAACACGCTGGGGGTAGTTATTCCTGAGTTGGTACACTTCTTTTTCTCTACGGTTATCAGCGGAATTGAAGATGTAGCCTACAGTGCCGGTTACAATGTGATCATCACCCAATCAAACGAATCGCTACAACGTGAAAAATCAGATATCAAAACCCTCTTTAATAGCCGTGTAGATGGCATGCTAATCTCTGTTTCGCGCGAAACCAATAATTTCGAACACATTGAATCCATGATGGCTAAAGGTGTACCCATGGTTTTCTTCGATAGAGTTTATGATAATGTAAATTCTAGTAAAGTAATTGTTGATGATTTAAGTGGCGCAAAAGAAGTTACTCAACATTTAATTGATCAAGGCTGTAAGCGGATTGCCCACTTAGAAGGCCCGCCCAACTTAGGTATTACCAAACAGCGTTTGGAGGGATATTTGGAAGCACTTG
>CAYNKN010000349.1:0-3791 GCA_964397805.1 uncultured Chryseolinea sp.
TACTTCATATTCAAAGGTGCGTGGTTCGCCCACTACAATAGCTGTATTCGTAGATTGAACACCGGTTATGGTAAAGGTAAATCCACCTTCGGTATCGCTCGTGCCGGGTAGAAGAACCACGACTTCGATCGATTCGGGTAGTGTACCCAAGTCGTTATCTTTTGTTAGTGTAATTGTTTTTGCTATCGGATCGAAACTAAGTTCACGTTCGTAGGTACAGTCGTCAATCTCCACTTCATACACTACTTTATCGATTTCAACAACACCATCGAAGCTATCTTCTCCGCTGATTTCATAGGTAAGAATTACGGTTTCACCTGGAAGTTTGCCGATGTAGTCGGCAAACTTAATTTCAATACCATAGTCTTCTGCATCTGCCAAATCACCGCCTTCATCGGTATCTACGGTAAGTTGAAAAGGAAAATCACTTTCATTCGGTCGAATCGATAGTTGGTTATCAACACATTGCATCAATAAAATGCAACTCATAAAAACAACTACGCTTGCAATATATTTTTTCATAGAGATTTTAATTAATAATTAGAAATCAAACTTTAACCCAACGCGTGTCCACCACGAATAAAATTCGCGCTGAACGTATTGATCTTTTTCACCTTGATAAACTTCGAAGGGCTGATTCGTAATATTGAGGAACTCACCAAATATTCTAAGTTTAGGCGTTATGGCAGCACTAATAGAAGCATCTAATTGAATTCGATTTCTTACATAGAAGTCTTCACTGGCATCGTCTCCAAGTTCGGTGAGGTATTCGCCATTGAAGTTACTGGATAGGCGTGCACTAAACCGACCTATTTCATACCCTAACGAAAAATTACCAACGTGTTTGGCTTGGCCGGGTAAGCGTATTTCTTCAGCTTCGGCAGCATCTTCTCGATTTTGAATAGTAGCTTGTGAGTTTGTGAATGTATAATTAGCATATACGCTCAACCCTTTTAATGCTGTGGGTAAAAAAGTAAGGTTCTGTTGGTAAGCAATTTCAAAACCCAATAGGTTAGCACTTTCTCCATTTTGTGATTGTGTTAAATTAATTGGCGTACCAAAGTTTCGTCCTTTATATTGAGATACTTCAAAACGTCTGTTAAAAATGAAGTCGTTTAATCGTTTGTAAAATACACCACCCGATAAAATACCAACGGTACCAAAGTAGCGCTCGGCCATAAAATCTATATTGGAAGCACCAACAGGCTTTAACTCCGGATTTCCGACTGTTCCTTCCCGACTGTTTAAATCAATTTCTTGTGCAGGAACAATATCTTCAAAATTTGGACGTGCATAACTGCGCGTGGCTGCAAAGCGTAAGTTGGTATTTTCATTTACTTGGTATCGCGCATGCAACTGCGGCAGGATAAAAAAGTAGTTTGTGCTACCTTCTACATTTTCAATATCTTCCAAATCGCCTTCAAAATCATAGAAGACCTCTTGTGATTTATAGCTTACTCGTGTATTCTCATACCGAACACCACCTAAGATCATCAGTTTGTTCATTTGAATTTTTGACATTGCATAACCTGCATAAACATCTTCTTTTGCTTCGTATGCCTCTACGGCTTCTGTGGCTAATTTTCCATCAACATCAAGTTCATAGCTGTTTCTATTATTATTGAAATGGTTGATCACTTTATCAACATCCACATTGGGTCTAATCAGGTAATTACCATTCAGGAATTTTCCTGCGGGTCCACCATCAAATTTTTCAAGTGTATAATCGCCTTCTTCAAATCCGGGGAATGAGACATCACCACCGGCCCATCCATATACATTTTCGGTAATATCAAAACGCTTTTCTTTTAGTCGAACTTTACCACCAAATTTAAATAAGGCTTCGTTAGCTCCGATTTTATACGGGATCCCAATATTAAACTTGGCCGTTTGGTTTACATCTTTAGCATACGTTACGCCACTTGTGAGTTCATCAAATTCGTAATTGGAATTTGTTAGGTAGGGGTTAGTGTTGTTGCGATTGCCAATTCCGTTTACGGTAAATGTGGGGAATTTAGGGTTCGTAGTAAAATCCATTTGGATATCATCGAATTCGCCTACCGTACCTACCTCTATATCGAATGGAGTATCTTGTATCGCTTCAGCGTACGCCACTTCATAATCTAAATTGAATTTTGAAAAAGTATGTTTTCCACCAAGATTTAAACTGGTAACAAGTTGTTTTTCTAATCGATCTTTGGTTAGCCTTTCAATCTCATGATCTTCGAAAGGCGAGTTATCTTCATTCGGAACGAAAATGTATCTTCTTCTAAACTCGCGGTCGGTAAAACGATTGTAGATTGTTCGGAAATAAAATTCATGTTGATTATTTAATTTATAATCAATCGTACTACTTAATCCGGTTCGTGTACGTGCCAGTGCGTAATCGCGTAACTCCAGTTCGCTTCCATCGCGCTCCCAATTATTCGAGCCACGATCTGTTTCATAATAACTAGCGTTTAGCATAATGCCGAGCTTATTATCAAAGAAGCGCTTACTTAATTCTAGTGAACCTTGTAAGTTGGTTCTCGAAACAAGATCATTATACCCCATTACTGCAGAAGCGCTTATACTGGGTGTTTCACTTTGCGCAGTACGCGTAATTAAATTCACACTACCACCAATGGCATCACCATCCATATCGGGGGTAAGTGCTTTTGAAACTTCAATAGAAGCAAGTTGATCTGCTGGTATGGCATCTAATGCCACAAAGCGAACGCCCGCTTCGGGTGACGGTATTTGTTCTCCGTTAATGCTGATGTTCGTAAACTGAGGAGCTAGACCACGCACTAGTACATACCTGCCTTCTCCTTGGTCACGTTCGATATTTACTGCAGGTACGCGTTGTAACGCTTCTGCTACGTTTGGATCTGGAAATCGTCCGATCTGATCGGCACTGACAATGTTTTTAATATTGTCGGCTGTTTTTTGTTGGTTCAGTGCTTGTTGCTGGCCTTGAAGATTTCCGGTGATAACTACATTATCGAGTTCTTGTATATCGCTTTGTAAATTTATTTCTACAGAAATAACACCGTTCGCAGGTACTGTAATGCGTTGTGTTTGTTTTTTGAAACCAATGTAGGTTACTTCCAATTCTACTTCGCCTGCGGGTGCACGAAGTGAAAATTCTCCATTTAAATTAGTGGCCGTTCCGATATTTGTGTTGGCAATTCGAACCGTGGCACCGGGTAACGGATAGTTAAGCAACGCATCGTTTACTTTACCAACCAATGTGCCTAATGCTACTGCTTCTTTTTTAACACCGGGCTTAACAATAAGTGTTGTGTTAAGTTGTTGAAAACTAAGCGCAGTAGATTTTGCTAGCTGTTCAAGGCACGCGCCCAGGTTTGATTCGTTTGCTGTAAGAGATACCGTTTGCTGTAAATTGATACGTTTGGAGCTATACGTAAAAGTATAAGCGGTTTGTACTTCAATGAGATTAAAAACTTCTTCCAGCGATTTGTTTTTAACGGTGAGGCTAATGGGTACCTGATATACATTTTGTGCGCGACCATCTTTTGCATTCAATAAATTGAGCATGACGCATTGTAGCAGTACACCGAATAATAGATATTTTGAAAGCATGAGTAGGGATTGAAAAAGTGTTCGTAACTTTTTTTTCATAATTTTGAATACGTTTAAGTTTATGTTAATGGACTTGAACAATGGATGCCTGCTGCTACGCGGTTCTCAAGACACATCGCAGCGGAACATCACCAATGAAAAACCGGAGCCACTGTGGCTCTGGTTTTTTTAATTACAGCCTGCTCCAACTAATGTCACCTCCTTAT
>CAYNKN010000350.1:0-3773 GCA_964397805.1 uncultured Chryseolinea sp.
AACATTAACCGAAAGCAAAAAGACCTGAAGCTCTATGAGTTTGGTAAAATTTATTATAGAGAAGCAGGATCCTATCGGGAAGAAGAGCGCCTGGCGTTGTATATGAGTGGTCATAAAGCAAGTGAGAACTGGCAACATAAAACTACAGCTGTTACCTACCACGATTTAGCACAACACGTAAACCACATTCTTACAAAGTCAGGATTACCTGCTGTTACACCAACCAGCGTGGCCGATCCACTGCTTGAATATGGTGCTGTATTGCTGCGTGGTAAAGAAGAAATTGGCCGCCTGGGAAAAGTAAAAACTGCCTTATTAAAAGATTTTGGCATAAAGCAAGAATTATTTTTTGCTGCATTAAATACATCCTTGCTTTTCCAAACGGCAAACCCTAAGTTAGTAATTCAAGAAGTTACTAAGTTCCCAGAAGTAAGGCGCGACTTGTCGCTCGTATTAGATAAAAACATACACTTTGAAGAAATACGTAATCTGGTAAAGCAAACCGAGAAGCGGTTAGTAAAAAATATTAGCGCCTTTGATGTATATGAGGGACAAAATATTCCTGAAGGAAAAAAAGCTTATGCATTGGCCTTTACCTTATTGGATGAAAGCCGTACATTAACCGATAATGAAATTGACAAAACAATGGAAAAACTGATTAGCGCCTTCGAGAAAAACCTCGGTGCGGTAATCAGAAAATAATAACCTCGGGTTGCGTTGATTAAAAGTTAACCCAAGTCTGACGAGAAAATAAAACAGTTAACAGCTAAAGGCCAATAACCGGAGGCAAAACGCTTTTGCATGGATCAAGATATTCTTAAAACCAATCTTAGTGGATTGGAGCGTAAAATTTTAATACTTGTTAACGAGCATAAGAGCCTGAAGGAAGAATTTAAAAAACTGAAAGCTGAAAATCAGGAATTAAAAACTGCCGTTAAGGTTCGCGATGATCAAATCACTGGTTTTCATAATCAACTGAAAATCACTAAACTTGTGGATAGTTTAAACCCGGAAGACGGAAGTAATTCGGAGTTGAAGAAAAAAGTGGACGAGTATGTTCGAGAAATCGATAAATGCATCGCTCACCTCAGCAGATAAAGCAACCAGTAAGATATTTGATGGACGATCTTTCAATAAAAATCAAAATTGCCGACCGTGAATACCCGATGAAGGTAAAATTATCGGATGAAGAACGGGTAAGAATGGCCGGTAAACTCATCAATGAAAAACTAAAATCTTACCGGGAGCAATACGGGATTGACGATAAACAAGATTTACTGGCCATGGTAGCCTTCGACTGCATTGTTGATAAAATGAGTGCCGAAGAAAGCCATCAGGTTATCGACAAAACAGTCTTTGAAAAGGTAAACAGTCTAAACCAGCTCGTCTCCCAATCCATTCTCTGAGTCTTCTCCTCCTTCAGTTCCTGGCCAAAGCGGCACTCCGGGGTAGTATATAACCCTTAATACACCCTATTTATGTCAATGACCGAAATCATTATTCTGGCAGCCAGTATAGTCGCTACGATTATCCTAAGTCTGCTGTTCGGTTCACTGCTGGCAAAACGTACTATAAAGAAAAACGTAGAGCAAGCCGAGGGCAAAGCACAGCTAATTATTAAAGAAGCTGAAATTGCCGCAGAGAACCTGAAGAAAGACAAAATTTTGGAGGCCAAAGAAAAGCTTCTGAAACTGAAGTCTGATTTTGAAGATGAAGCAAACAAAAAGAAAAGCCTCATCATTAGCAACGAACAAAAAATAAAGCAGCGCGAATTAACGATCAATAAAGAGTTAGAAAATATTAAACGCAAAGAAGGAGAACTAGACGACCTTCGCACCGATTTAGCCGCTCAATTAGAACACACCCGCAAGCGTAAAGAAGAACTCGATAAATTTAACCAACAAAAAGTTCAGGTTCTCGAAAACATCTCCAAGCTTACCGCAGAAGAAGCGCGCGAGCAATTAGTAGCATCCTTAAAAGACGAAGCTCAAACACGTGCATCCAGCTACATAAAAGATATTATGGAGCAGGCTAAACTTTCGGCCACTAAAGAAGCAAAGAAAATTGTTGTTGAAACCATTCAACGCACCGCCACAGAACACGCTATCGAAAACTGTGTATCGATATTCAATATCGAAAGCGATGATATTAAAGGTAAAATTATTGGTCGTGAAGGAAGAAACATTCGCGCTTTAGAGGCTGCAACCGGTGTAGAAATTATTGTTGATGATACACCCGAAGCCATTATCATTTCCGGATTCGACCCAGTGCGTAGAGAGATCGCACGATTGTCGTTACATCGGTTAGTTCAAGACGGACGCATTCACCCAGCGCGTATTGAAGAAATTGTTGCCAAGACAAGTAAAAACATTGAAGATGAAATTACCGAAACTGGCGAGCGCACCGTAATCGATTTAGGTATTCATGGATTACATCCTGAATTAGTTCGGATGGTAGGTCGTATGCGATTCCGATCTTCGTACGGACAAAACTTATTGCAACACTCACGCGAAGTCGCTAATCTCTGCGCTATTATGGCTACTGAATTAGGACTTAATGTTAAGCAAGCTAAGCGCGCAGGATTACTACACGATCTGGGAAAAGTATGGCCTGAAGAATTAGAAAAGCCTCACGCCATTGTAGGCATGGAACTCGCACAAAAGTATAAGGAGCATCCGGTAATTTGTAATGCCATTGGTGCTCACCACGATGAAATTGAAATGACGAGCATCATCTCGCCTATTGTACAAGCATGCGATGCCATTAGTGGAGCCAGACCCGGTGCCAGACGCGAAGTGATGGAGCAATACATTAAGCGTCTGAAAGAACTGGAACAACTCGGTATGAGCTTTGACGGAGTAGAAAAGTGTTATGCTATTCAAGCCGGACGCGAACTACGCGTTATTGTAGATGCCGAAAAGGCTACTGATGAACGTGCGAGTCAATTAAGTTTTGATATCTCTCAAAAAATTGAACGCGACATGCAATACCCCGGCCAGGTAAAAGTTACAGTAATTCGCGAAATGCGAAGTGTAGCGTACGCGAAGTAGTAATAGTATACAACCGGTAGCAGTACCGTGATAACATAAAAAAAGACGTCTCTAGCAGGCGTCTTTTTTTATGTGAAAAATTTTTGCCTAACAAATGATAGCCAATAAAATCTTATACAAATTACAAAAGCGGCAAATTAATTATACTAATTAAACCGTATTTTTAATCGCTATAAATTTCTCGTTAATGTTGCGATATATATTCTTAGTCCTTACCTCTAGTTACTGTACACTATCCAAGGCACAAGTAAATGATACGACTTTTATTGCTGATGCCGTACAGACAGCCAAACAATTACATACTAATCGTATCCGAGGTGAGTCTCTACTTTACAATGGAAGCGCTTACAAAGGTTACATCTCCAGCAATGAAGAGTTTCCATATTACCTTTCGGATGATTGGCTAAAAGGATCGGTAGTCTATGACGGACAACACTATGAAGACCTCTTCTTGTTCTATAATATTGCTACCGATCAATTGATTCTTGAAAACTATAATTTTGGTTCCAAAATTCAATTGGTTAAAGAAAGTCTAACTTCCTTTACATTAGATGGACGGGACTTTATCAACATCAGCCACCCTTCCCTTCCCTTTAAAGGATTTTATGAAGTTCTATATAATGGGCATACGCAAGTATTAGCCAGACGCATTAAACGCTATCAGGAACAAATTTCATCAAACACAATCATTCGAAAGTTCGAAGAGAAATCACGCTACTTCAT
>CAYNKN010000351.1:0-3772 GCA_964397805.1 uncultured Chryseolinea sp.
AAATTAGTCTATCTACTATCTTTTGGTATCATCTACAACGTTTGCAGAAGGCAAGAGACATACTAAAAGGCGAACACATACTGCTCTTTTCGGCTGAAAATCGAGGATTTTGTACCAATCCAGTTGAATTCTTACCACCGCCACTACAATACCCACAAAAAATTTAGAATCGTGAATATTTACTGCTGTAAATATTTAATGGCTTGGCATTAAATACTATTTTTAGAAAGTGATAAAAAAAACCTCTTCTTATGTTAATACGGATACTTCAGTCGGTTGCAGTTGTGCTGCTGGTAAGTTTGGCATCAACAGCGTTTGCGCAAGATTATTATGTGGTTATTGGAGCGTATGGTGTTCGCTCCTATGCTGATAAATTTACCGGATATGCTCGTAGCAAATTTTTTGATGCCCAGCAAGGCAAACACGTAAAGCGAAACTTACTCTATATCTACACGCTAAAAACTTCGAATAAAAAAGAAGCCGATGAAAAGGCTAAATTTTTTAGAAGTGAAACAGAGTTTACAGATGCTTGGGTTTATCACGGTCTATTAGAGCATGAAGTGGCCCCTGTAAAAGCTCCAGCAGTTGTAAAAAAAGTAGAGCCCGCAGAAGTAGTGGTTGTAGAAGAAGTACTAAAACCTGAACCACCAAAAGATCCTACCCCGGTTGTAGAAACACCCGAAACTCCTGCTGCTCCCATAGAAGAAAAACCAGAACCGACTTTAGTTGAAAGTGAACCTGAAGTATTGGCCAAACCCAGAGGCAAGTATTTTAAGTTTGTTATCAAATCAACGAACGGTACAGAAATTCCGGGCGATGTACATTATGTAGACAGACGGATAGGAAGAGAGATAGCTGCCTTTAAATCCAATACATACGTTGATATTCCAAAACCAGCAGGCGATCAACCGATCAATATTGTTTGTGGCATATTTGGGTATGATGCCGTTGATAAAATAATTGACTATTCCGATCCGAGTACTGTTGAAGGTGCTTATCAAGATAGTAAAGGTGTGTGGGTAATTCCGTTTGAAATTGATTTACTTAAAAAAGGAGATGCTTCCGTGATGTATCATGTTTCTTTTTATAAAGATGCCGTAATTATGTTGCCAGAATCAAAGGAAGAACTCGAACAACTTGTATCATGGATGTTACTAAATCCGGCCTATCAAATTAAAGTACATGCTCATTGCAACGGACGCGCCAATCGCAAAATCATAACGTTAGGTTCTGAGAAAAATTTCTTCGAGAATAAAGGGTCGGAGGAAAAAGTTGGTACAGCTAAAGAGTTAACCACCTTGCGAGCCGAAGCCATTAAAATGTACTTAGTTGATAATGGTGTTCAACCCGAACGTATCAAAACTTTTTCCTGGGGTGCTAATGATATGTTAGTAGCCGAAACCAGCTCAAGTGCACCGCGCCTTAACGACCGTATTGAAATTGAAATCTTAGGCGATTAAAATTTTATACCAGTCGAAAGAATTAATTGTGTGACGGCTTTTAAAGTATAATGTGATATACATCGCTGGTATTGCGATGTATATTTTTAAAATGAAAGCCCCCTGCTTGGGGAATATCTTCCAGTAAATCGAATACCGTACAACTTTTCGGTAAGGCCGAAAAAACTAATAAAAAACGAAACAACACATTATCTGGAATGAGTGTCCACTGTGGCGCCAACGAAATATTTTCTGCATGCAACAAGCCAGACCGTGCATGCGAATCACGATCAATTAAAAATGTTGACGCCCATATCCGAATCAGTGCATCGGTATATGGATTATCGAAATAGCAATGCACATACACATGAGAATCTTCTAAAACAGCAGGCTCAATACCTTCCAACACATCAATAGCAATGGTTGGTTGTGGCTTAATGGGATCTATAGTTTTTATACGTTGCGTGTTATGCATTACCTGTCAAGCTATTCGTAAAACTCTTGCAACGCAGCCATATAAACATTATCCCATCCATCAATAATCGATTCCTCATCCTCATCGGGAATATTGGTATGTTTTACTTCAACAGAAGTGCCTTTAGGTGAAGGATGAAGTTTTATAGTAACAATAGATTCTTCAGGCTGCTCACCAAAATACCATTGCTGAACAATTTTTTTGTTTTGTTCGAACGCCCTGTTCTTACCTACAATAGCCCCATCCCACATAGAAAATTCAGTATCTGGTTCGGCTATCATTTCTGCAGGAGCACCCGTCCATAATTGGATAGTAATTGCCGTGGTTAATGCCAGGTAAACTTCTTCTGGTGTTGCCTGAACGGTATAGTATTTTTTAAATTCTTGCATCTACTTATTTTTTCTGCTCGCCAATATTTACTAATAACTTTTCCATACAACGCTCCATATACTCACCATTACCGTAACCATACCAATTCATCAATCGGGTTTCAAAATGATCTCTATCGGCATATTTAACAGGCGTTACATAACCAATATACCCACCGTTGAAACTGGTTACCATAGGATATATACCCAGTTGATTACCAACGGAATCTAACGCTGCATTAAAATCACCCGAAAAATCGCACGGTGTACCTAACAATACTACTGGACCCAGTCGTAATGCAGTGAGGTGAGTAGGGTATTCATGAAAAGCCGCTCTAAACAACCACGGTCGCAAGCGCCAAGTATTAGTAAGTTTAGGTTGTGGATCATTCAACAATAAAGGTACCCGTTGCATCATCACATCAGTATGATGCATGGGTTTTAATTGATGATGCGCTTCCTGAAAATGTGTGGCAATCTTTGCTGTCATAAATGATGTACATGCTTCACCCCCTTCATTAAAATCGCAACGATGACTTCCGACTGACCCCGCCATAAACATGGCAAAGGTATAGCCGGCAGATTCCATTTCGGCAATAAGCTTACCCGGATAATCTTGCGACAACGCTAAATCGCCCGTACCAATACATGTAGGGTGTGCGGTAAAACTCATCCAAAGTAATTTGCTACTATCGCTACGATGCACTTCGATAACCCGAAGAAAATCATCTACGGGACCACCTTTATTAAGTCGATGGCGAACAGCACCCGGTATGCGAATAGCTCCGTGGCGAAGTGTAGCCGGTAATGCATTTAGCGATGCGTGTAAAATACTTTTCTTAATTTGATCAGCAATAAAATGAACGATGGAGTCGCTGTATTGTCCGTATAAAAACGATGCTACACCTTCACCCCACTGACCAATACTATTGTGTGTATGTGTAGCCCCCAAGTACGTGTTGTCTAAACTAAAGCCAACAGCTGAAAGTTCTTCCGCTAAAATTGCTGTAACCGTAGGAGGTAGTATGAGTAAATCAGCACTAACAATAGCCACACGTTGTACACCATTATGAATAACCAGCGTGCGTACTTGAATGGTATCTTGAATATTTGAAAATGTTTTTCCTCTTCGCTTAGCGTATCCGGCTAATGGTGTGCGCTGTGCAGGCACTAACGATACGCTGGCATATCCTACTTGAAATCCTAATGTGTCCGATGTCGATGATTTTGCAGTAGATGATTCAATCCGTGATGACATTTCAGAAATTAAAGGCTGATAATCAACGTCACGGTTTAGGGGTGCTACGCTAACAGCAATAAAAACTATCACCACAAAAAGAATGGCGAGCAAAGCGAATAAGAGAAACCGAAACACTTTCTTTAAAATCATGGGCTGCAAGATAGCGAATAAGAAGATATGAGTTTACCATGCGTGTAACTTCCAAAATGGGGTGGTGAGTTAGTTTGTAATTACTAATAACACAAAGATA
>CAYNKN010000352.1:0-3737 GCA_964397805.1 uncultured Chryseolinea sp.
TTCCGGAATTAATATCCGCATCAATTTTAAAAGTTACTTCGAAAATAAAATCACTATAAGTTTTTTCGGTAGCTAAAAAAGAATTGGGTGTGTTGGTGACAGAGGTACCTACAATTTCTCCATTAATGGCTTCATACGTAGCTGCACCACCTAGTTGTTTCCAGCCACTTAAGTCTTTACCATTAAATAAGTTAATCCACTTTTCTTTGGCCGGTTGATAGGCGAAGAGAGATGAAGAAAAACATCCTATAAAGAATAACGCAAACACTACTTTTTTCATTGGGCACTAATTTTTAAATGGTTGGAGTTGATTAATCGATAATAAGGTTAGCAAGGTAGAATCAAATTCAAAAAAAATAAATTTCAGCCGATATGTGCAATCGATTGCGCAATATACTAAATTTGTTTCCATAATTAACTGCACGTGTCATGGTCAAGTCATTAAATTCAACTGAAATTCCCGCAACAAACTATCCGGTGAAGGTATTACAATTTGGTGAAGGTAACTTCTTGCGGGCGTTTACCGATTGGATAATTGATATTCTTAATGAAAAAACTTCTTTTGCTGGTGCCGTAGAAATTGTTCAGCCACTCGCCAACGGACTTGGTGATATGATTAACGAGCAACATGGCCGGTACCATGTAGTACTTAATGGTATACAACACGGAAAAACTTTTACAGAGACACGCATGATTACATGTGTAAAAGGTGTAATCAATCCATATACGAACCCCGAAGCCTTTTTTAAAACGGCAGAGAACCCCGATATAAAATTTATCATTTCGAATACAACAGAAGCTGGTATAGCTTTTAGTAAAGATGACAAAACGATTGATCAATTTCCTTCTACTTTTCCCGGTAAACTAACGGCATGGCTACATCATCGATTTACTTTTTTTGGTGATGCGGCAGATAAAGGTCTTATTTTTTTACCCTGCGAATTGATTGATAAAAATGGTGAAGAACTTCGTAAAACGGTTTTAGCATACTGCGCATATTGGAATCTTTCTGATGCCTTTGTTACCTGGATTGCACAACACAATACATTTTGCAATACATTAGTTGATCGTATCGTTCCCGGTTTTCCGAAAGAAACAATTCAGGATATTCAAAACGAAACAGGGTATGATGATAAACTGGTGGTGATGGCCGAGCCGTTTCACTTATGGGTTATTGAAGGACCTGAGTGGATTCAAGATCATTTACCCACTGCACAAGCTGGTTTACATGTAAAATTTGTTCCTGATCTGGCACCTTATCGCACACAAAAAGTACGCATCCTTAATGGAGCCCATACAGCTATGGTGCCTATCGCATACTTACAAGGCCTGCGAACAGTTCGCGAATCTATTGAAGATACTGCAATAGGTGAATTTATTAGACAGGCTATTTTTGATGAGATCATTCCTACACTTGATCTCCCAAAAAATGAATTGAAACAATTTGCCAACGATGTTATCGAACGATTTCAAAATCCATTTATTAAACATGAATTACTAAGCATAGCGCTTAATTCAATTTCGAAATATAAAGTAAGAGTGCTTCCTACTGTTTTGGCATACCAGAAACAAACAAAAAAACTTCCCACGCATTTAGTAAAAGCACTGGCTGCTTTACTACGATTTTATAAAGGTGAATGGCAAGGTGAACATATTCCATTAACTGACTCGCCCGTGATACTGGAGGTATTCGCCCAAGCGTGGAGCAAAAATACCTTAACAGAAACTATACAGGTTATACTTTCGAACACGACATTATGGGATCAAGACTTAACGCTTGTTGATGGGCTAGCCGAGGAAGTATTGCATCATTTACATCAACTAGAATCTTCCGAGGTAGTAAAGTAAAGCTTGCAATCTTAATTTATAAAAAGAACTTAAAGTTGGCTTGAACCATAACGTTGAGTCGTGGCTGACCAGCAACAAATTTGGTAATGCGCAACGATGCAGCTGTTTTGTCACCTATCATTTTGCCAATATCCATACGAAGAAAAATAAAATCAGTTTTTTCTTCGAACGAACGCATATAGATAGGGTTGATTGAAAACCATCCGTCCCAGGTTTCCATCGGAATGACCATGGGAAACCACAACGAAAAATTTTGAAGATTACCATCCTTGTCTGGATTTTGGGGATCGGGAATTCCATTACTCCCTCCCCGACTGTTCGCGGGTGCACCTGAAAATTGAAAACTTACTTCTGGATAAAAAGAAATGTCGGATGCTGTTCGCAGCGTAAAAATTACACCCGGTCTATACAGCCATGTGCCTGCTCCACGACCCAACAAAAATTCTCCGGTAGGTGCAGTTGCTTCAAAGTAGGTAGATACGCGCTGAAGACCCAAACCATTTTTTACTACATAAGGCACAAACATGTAGGTCATTCGCAGATCACCAATCCCCGAAGTATTTTCAAAGCCAGCATAATCGCCTTGAAAAATGGTATGTACAAAAGGTAATGAAATACTTAGTAAGTGGCGCTCATTATCTAATGCATAACTTAACCCCAAGCGCATAGCATAAAACTGTGCACCACCATGAAAAATATACGACTCGGCATCGGCATTAATCTGACTACGCATTACACCCGGATCGGATGCCATAAAGGTTGTTATTGGTTCGCGAAATTGAGCTATAGCATTTTGGCTAAATCCCATTACCAACAACACACAGCAATAGTAAATACGTCTAGTTGAATTAATCATCAATCAAAAATAACAATTATGCCCTCAATGGCATCGTATTGCAGGCAGAAAGTACAGGGTACTGTTGTAATACTTGGTTGTCTATTTTTGTTCAGGTGGAATAAACTCAAACATCCACAAAAAAAAATTTAAATGGTAAGTAGTATCAAGCCATTTATTACGAAATTGTTTTTTTATAACCAGAAAAACCATGACACCAAAAAAGAAATCAACTCACACAGGTAGTAGCCTTTCGCGAAGAAAATTTATTCAAACAGCAAGCTTGGCAGCCGCTTCTATTACCATACTACCACGATCGGTATTAGGTGGAAAAGGATTTATTGCGCCCAGCGATACATTGTACATTGCCGGAATTGGTGTTGGCGGAAAAGGTGAAAGTGATTTAACAGAATGTGCAAAAAGCCCTCATGCCAAAGTAAGTTTCTTATGCGATGTGGATGATAGTCGGGCTGCTAAATCGGTAAAGAATTATCCGAAAGCCAAGTACTATAAAGACTTTCGAAAGATGCTTGATAACGAAGCAAAAAATATTGATGCCGTAGTTATTGCTACTCCCGATCACACACATGCTGTAGCTGCTATGGCCGCTATCGAAAAAGGAAAACATGTATATGTTCAAAAACCACTAACGTGGAGCATAGACGAAGCACGCATGTTAACAGAAGCTGCACGCAAACACAAAGTGGTTACGCAAATGGGTAATCAAGGCGGATCGGGAGATGGCGTGCGTAAAATGAAAGAGATGTATGATGCCGGTTTAATTGGCGATGTAACTAAAGTATATAGCTGGACTAACAGACCCATTTGGCCGCAAGGTTTACCCACACCAACTCGTAAAGATGTTATACCAAAAGATTTAGATTGGAACTTGTGGTTAGGTCCTGCTCCGGATACATCCTATTATTCAGGCTATGTGCCTTTTGGATGGCGCGGATGGACAGCCTTTGGCACCGGTGCGTTAGGCGATATGGCGTGTCATATTTTAGATCCTGCCTTTCGGATTTTACCGATTGATTATCCGTCTGATGTAGAA
>CAYNKN010000353.1:0-3691 GCA_964397805.1 uncultured Chryseolinea sp.
CACACCACGCAAAAAATCAGTTTCGATGAATCAACAACCTGACAAATTCTTTCGCACCAAATTGCAAGCGCATGAAAAGTCAGCGCCTGTAAATGCCTGGAATAAAATTGAAGCCGGCCTCGAAAAAAAGAACAATAAAGGTCTGTGGTTTAAGGTAGCAGCCTCGCTAGCACTAGTAGCTCTGGCAACGTATTGGTTTTGGCCAACACAAACAACACCAAGCCAATCGCTTGCTGTTGTATCCACAGAGTCAACTACTTTATCAACCAAAAAAGATACGGTACTTCAACAGCAAGAAGTAATAAAAACAATGGAGCAAACCGAAGTTATACCCGAAACAAAAAATAGTGAGCCGAATCAGATCGCTAAAAAATTAGAAAACAAAACACAACAACACGATCATAAAAATAATATATCTGTTAAAACAGAAATCACACCATTACTCGTAGCCGAAAATATTCAAGAAACAAACAGCGTGGTAAATACTCAATTACCTATTGCAGAAAATAATACTTCGCATGTTACAGAAATTACAACACCTCAACACATCACACTCGTAATTACAGCTGCCGAAACAGAAACTTATTTAGTAAAAAATAAAAACACCGATGCAACCCCCGATGAACAAACACCATCTACCTTGAAGAAACTGCTAAAGAAAGCGGGGGAGCTTAAAAATAATCAAGACCCACTAGGCGATCTACGGCAGAAGAAGGATGAAATTTTAGCGCTGAATTTCAATCCAGAAAAACAACGTGGACAAAATAAATAACTCATTATGACCAAGCTTATAAACAATACAAAAATGAAACGTGTAGTAAGCATACTGCTTTTAAGTATGAGTATTGGTATAACCTATGCACAACAAAAAGCCGATACGGTAATTGTATCCCTAGGAAAAAGTAGTCAGGTAATATTAACAATGAAAGATAGGAGCGATTTAGAAATATTGAAGCAATACAACTTTCAAGAATTGTTTCGTGATATCTTATGGAAGCTCGAAACAAACGATACCACTGCATTAGCTAATTCATCCGATGAAAACGACTCGACAGAAATTACCGAAAAGTGGAGTCGCGATAAAGATGGCGATGCCGAACGTTGGAGTCTGGAGTCTCGCTATCATGAAGATAAAAGTGATGAAGAGTACAACACGAACGAAAATCACCATAACGAATGGCATGTACGCACACATAAAAGAAGATCAGGGCGCACCCGTCAATCATTTGCCTTTGACTTAGGGACAAACAATTATCTCTCCGATGGAAAATTTCCTGATAATGATAACGCGCTGCATGCTGTACGACCATGGGGATCGTGGTATGTAGGTATCAACTCTGTTCAACGAACACGCTTGGCGAAAAAATTCTTTCTTGAGTGGGGCTTAGGGGTAAACTGGTACAACTTTAAATTTCAAAATGATAACATTTTAATGGTGAAAGATGACAACGGAGTAAGTTTTGTAGAAGACCCTCGCACAGGCGAATTCTCGTTCAATAAAAGTAAGCTAACGGCATCTTACCTTAATGCATCACTCATTCCCGTAATCGACTTTGGTGATCGAAGTAAAAAGAATAGTTTATGGAATGGATCCTCTAATTCTTTTCGATTAGGATTTGGACCGTATGTAGGTTACCGCATTGGAAGTTATTCGAAAGTAGTCTACGAAGACCGCGGAAAAGAACGTGAGAGAAATCGCGATAATTTCTACTTGAATAACCTGCGGTACGGTGCGCGTTTACAACTTGGTTTTCGCTCTACCGACTTATTCTTCAACTACGATCTCAATGAATTATTTATAACTGACAAAGGACCAAACCTAAATGCTTTTAGCTTCGGTGTAATTTTCTAACAGCTTAACCAATCCCGCACAAAATCCCTGGCCTGATAAGCCGGGGATTTTTATTTTCCTAACATGTGTATGTGTAGGCACAATCAAAAAAGGTTTGTATGAATTTGCAAAGTTGTTAACAACAATTTTGATTTGGGGTAAAGTATCATTTTGACTTAGACTGTTCATTAACAGATTAATTCTTTACCTTTAGATCACCTATGGCAGAACTAATTACTAATTTATCAAGGAAAGAACAGGTAATCCGAAAAGCAGCCGAGCTCTTTAAGGAAAAAGGATATGCCGCTGCATCCATGCGCGACTTAGCGCACTTATTAGGTATTGAAGCCGCGAGTCTATACTCGCATATAAAGTCTAAAGAAGAAATTCTGCGCAGCTTGTGCTTTGATATGGCCGCTGAATTTAGAAAGTCGCTGGAAGAAGTAGAAACGCATACCGAAACAGCAAGCGAAAAACTACGCAACGGTATTATCGGGCACATTCAGGTAATGGCCAAAGACCTTACAGCATCAGCTGTATTTATGAATGAGCATCGCCATTTGAGCGAACCCTACCTCCGCGATTTTTTATTACTCCGCATAAACTACATTAATCGCTTTAAATCCATTATTGAAGAAGGTGTAAAATCGGGCGAGTTTAAATCAACTGTTGATAAGAAACTTGCTGTTATGACGCTATTCTCTTCCCTTAACTGGATGCCCATGTGGTATGATCCTAAATCAGCAATCGATCCTGCTGGTCTCGGACTTCAACTTGCCGACATGCTCGTAAACGGCCTTAAAAAGAACTCATAGCCGTTCGCTAACAATCGTTTGGTTCAAACGTTATAAAATTGTATATCGCTATATCATCATAGCCTTAAACACCTTTTCAGCTTAGCTGATGTGGAGAGTTTAACGATAGTAGTATCAAAATTCAATTTTATGTACGGAGGAGGCAATACGTTTGAAGGTATCAAAACCGATAGTGTAGCATTAGAAGATCCAGTTCAACTAGCTGCATTTGAAGCGCGAATCGCCCGTGGCGAGAAAATAGAACCGCGCGACTGGATGCCTAAACTTTATCGGAAACAGCTTATCCGCATGATCGAACAACATGCGCATAGCGAAATTATAGGTGCTTTACCAGAAGGCACATGGATAACACGTGCGCCAGGTTTCAAGCGCAAACTGGCACTTATGGCAAAAGTACAAGATGAGGTTGGCCATGCCCAATTACTTTATAGTGCTGCCGAAACCTTAGGCAAAACGCGCGAAGAGATGATTACCGATCTCCTATCGGGCAAATCAAAGTATTCGAATATTTTTAATTACCCGGCCTTTACATGGGCTGACTCATGTTTTATTTCTTGGTTGGTAGATGCTGGAGCTATTGTTAATCAACTAGCGAATGCTAAAGGTAGCTACGGCCCCTATTGTCGTGCACTGGAACGTATTTGTGCCGAGGAATCATTTCACTTAAAGTATGGTCACCATTGTGTAATTTATTTGGCAGCAGGCACGCAGAAACAGCGCGATATGTTTCAGGAAGCTATTAACCGCTGGTGGGCTCCAATGATGCATTTCTTTGGACCATCCGACAAAATATCTGCCCATACAGAAATATTGATGCGCTGGAAAGTAAAGATGTCGACCAATGACGATACCCGAAATCAGTTTTTAGATATGTATGTTCCTAAAATTTGGGAGCTGGGTTTTACTATCCCTGATCCCAACTTAAGGAAGAATGATAGTGGGCGATGGGAGTACACAGAACCTGATTGGGAAGAATTTAAGCGAGTAATTAATGGCGATGGGCCTTGTAATAAAGAAAGGCTAGAAGTAAGAAGAATAGCAGAAG
>CAYNKN010000354.1:0-3686 GCA_964397805.1 uncultured Chryseolinea sp.
CGATACCGCATAGATAAAACCATTTGTTGCAGCATCAATTTTACGAATACGTTCTGCCGATGTTGTTGGAGAAATTAAAAATGTATTACTGATGGCAAACTTTTCGAATATCGGTTTGTAGCGTTCTTCATATTCGTACAAGGGCATGTCAGGAAGAATCAACCCATCGGCACCGGCCTTGGCAATATCTTCAATAAATTTCTCCACGCCATATTGCATCACCGGATTGAGATATCCCATTAAGATGATCGGTATAGTTACTGATTGCCTAATCGTTTGAATTTGTTCGATTAGTAGCGGCACATGCATACCGTTTTCAAGTGCTACTTTATTACTAGCTTGAATGGTGGGGCCATCAGCAATAGGATCAGAAAATGGAATTCCAATTTCAATAATATCAGCACCGGCTTTTTCCAATGCTTTAGCTATAGTAACTGTATCGTCAAGCTTCGGAAATCCAGCAGTATAAAATACCGATAGTATGGAGCCTGTTTTCTTTTTAAAAAGTGATGTAATTCTATTCTTCATATAATTTCTAAATCAGGTTTCAGTTTTGTCTGTATGAAACCAGGTTGGTTTAATGGTAGATTGTATAAAAGACCTGTACTAATTTTTACTTAATACTTTCCCCATCGAATATATGTTTCTAAGTCTTTATCTCCCCGACCAGAAAGATTGATAACGACCACATCATCTGCGGCAAACTCAAATTGTTTTAATGCAGCAATCGCGTGAGCTGTTTCTATGGCCGGAATAATTCCTTCTAGTCTGCTCAACTCAATACCCGCATTCATGGCTTCATCATCGGTTGCACTTACAAACTGTACACGTCCTACATCAAATAAGTGTGCATGCATCGGCCCGATACCCGGATAATCTAAACCAGCAGAAATAGAATAGGGCTCAACAACTTGTCCATCGGTAGTTTGCATTAACAATGTTTTACTACCATGTAAAACACCAGGCTTACCTAATGCAGTTGTCGCTGCAGACTCTCCCGAAGTTACACCCAACCCTGCTGCCTCTACGGCTACTAAATTAACATGCTCATCATTTAAGAAATGATAAAATGCACCTGCGGCATTACTTCCACCACCTACACACGCAAATACATAATCAGGAAATGGATTACCTACCGCATCTTGTAATTGCTTTTTCATCTCATCGCTAATAACCGATTGAAAACGAGCAACCATATCAGGATATGGATGTGGCCCCACTACTGATCCGATTATATAGTGAGTATCGGTTGGGTTGTTTATCCAATGACGCATGGCTTCGTTCGTAGCATCTTTCAATGTCATGTTTCCACTTTCAGCAGGTACTACTTTCGTTCCTAAAATGCGCATACGCTCTACGTTGGGACGCTGCCGTTCCATATCCACCTTACCCATATACACTACACATTCCATACCCATGAGTGCACATACTGTAGATGTGGCTACACCGTGTTGACCAGCTCCGGTTTCTGCAATAATTTTCTTCTTACCTAATTTTTGCGCTAGCAGTATTTGACCAATCGTATTGTTTACTTTATGTGCACCCGTGTGGCAAAGGTCTTCGCGTTTGAGATAAATGGTAGCGCCATACTTTTCAGAAAGGCGCTTGGCTAGGTAAAGTGGAGTCGGCCTGCCTACATAATTTTTTAGCAAGTCAGTAAAGGCTGCTTTAAAATCTGCTTCTTCAATGATCTCCAAATACCGCGTACGAAGTTCTTCCACATTTGGATAAAGCATCTCTGGAATATAGGCACCTCCAAACTGGCCATAGTATCCGCGTGTATCTACTGAATATTTCATATCGTTATCTATGTTTAATTTATCAACAGTAAAATACCATGAGTAATTGCTGAACCTGTTCTGTTCGTTGCTGATGGCATTTTATTAATCTCTTCCTTTATCTCTTAAATTTTTAGTACATTAATTTTATCTACCTCCGCCAGTAATTGCTTTACAAACGAAATGTCTTTTAATCCGGGCGAATATTCAACGCCACTATTTACATCTAAGGCGTAAATGTTCATATCGCTTAACTCGCTAACTGAACTAATGTTTTCTGGAGATAATCCGCCACTTAAAAAAAATGGTACGGATTGATCGTAGCGTTCTAGTAGTTTCCAATTAAACACTTGTGCATTACCACCATAATATTTTCCTTTTGTATCAAATAAGAAAAAATCAGAAACAGCTTCATATGGTTTCGTTATAGAGAAATCAGTTTGCTCATCAACAGAAAAAACTTTTATTACATTAAGTCCCACATCTTTTAATGCGGCACAAACTTCGGTGCCTTCACTTCCGTGGAGTTGAATATGTGATAAGGAGCTTTTTTTCGCATTGGTGATTATTTCATTTACACTTTCATTTACAAACACCCCTACCCGACTTATACTAGAGGGAAAAGAGGTTGGTATAGTAAAATCGCTACCAACAAAGCGTGGTGACTTCGAGTAAAAAATAAAACCCATATAATCCAAACCTAAAGGGGATAATTGAGCCATGTTATCCGCATCGCGCATACCACAGATTTTAAGTTTAAGTTTGGTTGCTTTCATTTTATAACTTATACCTTACTTACTAATGCATTTAATTCAGTAACAAAATCCGTTATCGCCACTTCAGGTCTATTATGTTTCATGAAATTCTCACCCATTAAAAAACCTTGGTATCCAAATTTCCGAAGTTCAAGAATAGTTTCAGGTGATGAAATTCCACTTTCAGAAACTTTCACTACATGATCAGGAATAAGATTGGCTAACGCTTTTGATGTATCAATACTTACCTCAAAAGTTTTTAAGTTACGATTGTTTACACCAATTAAATCGGCTCCACAATCCTGATGTTGCAAAAGCTCCTCTTCGTTATGAACTTCTAACAATACTTCTAACTGAAGCGCATGCGCTGCCGCTGCGAATTGTTTTGATTGTGCGGGTGTGAGTACCGCAGCAATAAGTAATATAGCATCAGCACCAATTGATTTTGCCTCAATGATCTGATACTCATCGATCGTAAAATCCTTGCGGATAATCGGGCAGAAATTGTATTTCCGTGCCAACACTAAGTCTTCATTACTACCTCCAAAAAATTCTTTATCTGTAAGCACCGATAATGCCGATGCCCCTGCTTGCATATACCCAATAGAGGTGCGTTCAACGGAAGCATGTGCATTAATAATACCTTTCGAAGGTGACTTTCGTTTGAACTCGGCAATGATGCCCGTTTTATCCGGGCGCTGAATATATTTTTTAAACGAAACAGGTTGCGTATCAAAATAAATGCTTTGTTCCAACAGCGTAGTTGGGTACATACTTTTACGCGCTGCAACTTCTTTTACTTTATGCTCGATAATTTGATCAAGTATGTTCATACACTTAGTTAGAAGTCTCCATTAATTTTTTAAAACACTGATACGCCTTTCCTGAAACAAGTGTTTCGCGCGCCTTGTTCATGGCTGCTAATAAACCTTCTTGTTGATGTCCACAATAAAGTGCCATACCCGCATTGGCTACAACTGCGGCTTCTTGTTGAGAAGTTCCTTTACCAGTAAGTACATTGGTGAAAATTTTAGCCGAGTCTTCAATGGTCTCTCCACCGGCAATATCACTTTGTAATAATCGCGGTAAATTCAAATCTTCCGGAGAAGCAATGCGTTCACCGCCATTATAAAAATATTTGAATGATCCGGTT
>CAYNKN010000355.1:0-3306 GCA_964397805.1 uncultured Chryseolinea sp.
TTGAGTATTTCGGCATTGGCTTTCTTCAACACATTCACGAATTTTTCGACAGTATCCTTTGCCTGGTCCTCAGACAAAACGGGATTTAAAATGAATACCGTCTCGTAATTTTTCATGTTGTTAAAAGTTTTTTGAGGGTGCAAAAGTATGAAAATCGGCCTTATTTAAAAATGTTGGGCTCAAATTTAAAATAAATGGGAGACTAAAAGTTAGACTTAAAGTTTCACTGAGTGAGTAGAATAGGTTAAAAACTGCCTTCAAGAAGATAGATTACTATTTCGTGCTACTCGTTTAGCTCCCAGTTATAGTCCAGATAGGTAATTTTAGCCTCTGGCTTAATGGCAACGGGTGCATATTGATTAACAAAGGTGCGCACAGATCCACCGTTTTTATTGAAGTCCATTGAATACCATTTGAACAACATGCTTAATTCTGGTTTTGTTGCAGATACCTTATTGCGAAAGGAATCAGCCAAAAATACTTTTGCTTGTTTATCCATTTGAGCATCTAATCGATTGGGCTGGTACGCCTCATTGAGCAGTGCGGGGCATGATTTACTTGCGCAAACCAGTACCATGTGAATGCGCGGGTCGCTAAACTTTTTGCGCAAAATACCGTGTTCAATGTTATTCAAATCCATTTTATTTTTTCCGATTCGGATAAACTTAATATCCCAAGGTGTGTTCACAAACGGTATTTGTATGCTACTCCCAATATCTTTAATGCTTTTTACAGGGTAATACTTCAGTATGAGTTTAATCGTAAAGGCATTGTAAGCATTAATCCAATAGGCCATGTATTCATTTCGACTCCAGGTTTTTTCATCGGGGGGAGTTTTACTGAGTAAATCCAGATACTGGTTTAATGTGACTGAATCTTTAGCAAATCCTTTATAGTTTACTTTTCCATCATTCGCTACATGTTTTTTTAGTAATTGATGATAGAGCTCATGTGAAGGAGGCTTTACTTGAGCATAGCTTAACTGATTGATGGCAAGCAAAAGGATTGTTAGAATAAATTTTTTTAATGGGTGGTGTACCAGCATAAAAGTGATAGGATTTTTCAATAAGTAATTGAATTATTGAAGCACCATGAATTTAGTTGTTTTATGTGTATTTATGCATACATAATCTTTATGCAGCTAATTAAATTCCATTTGATCTTGTTTTTTTGGATGTCATTCTGTTTTACAGCGCTGGCATCTGTTGAGACTCGTGAATTCGACATTACGGTAGCCGGAATTAAAATTGGCGAAATGACGGCAAAAAAAGAAGTTCGCGATTCCATTACTTTTTATACTGTACATAGTAAAGTAAGCTTCTGGTTGTTTGTAAAAATACATGTTGATTATACCGTTTCTACAGAATACCATCATGACAAATTAATGTACTCTACCGTAACCACGAAGTCAAACAAAGGTGATTTTGTATCAACAGTTAGTTGGACAGGAAAGCAATATGATGTGGTAGTAGACGGTTATAAGTATGAAAATACAACGCCCATTAAAGAAGCCATTCATTTCAATTCTATTCGATTGTATTTTGATGAGCCGATTGAAGTAAAAACTTTGTTAGCCGAAAATTTCGGGGTTATGGCACCAGTGGAAGTGCTTGAAAAGCGTGTTACCTATCGGGTTAACGTATTGGGAAATAAAAACAGATTTCACTACAAACAGAAAGTGATGCATAGTGCCAATATGTATCATCCGGTTAAAAATTTTGATATTAAGCTGCGTGCCACTAAATGAAAATTGGTGTAATTGTTCCCACCGTTAATGAGGAAGGTTGCATTGAACAATGCATTACTTTTATCAAACGGTATGGGGGCGATCATTTAGTAGAACCACTAATTGTTGTTGATGGAGGTAGTACAGATGCTACAGTAAGTCGCGCAGAAAAGGCGGGCGCACGTGTTCTCTCTTGCGCTATTCAAAGCAGAGCGGCACAAATGAATTTAGGTGCTTCTTTTCTTCAATGCGATATTTTTTATTTTGTACATGCCGATGTTAAACTGATACCTTCCTTTAGTGTAGATATTTTAGCTGCCATTCAAGATGGCTTTGATGCTGGTTGCTTTCGCTATGCCTTTGACTCACCTAAAAAAATATTGCGCTTAAATGCCTACTTTAATCGGTTTAATGGTATTATGTGCCGAGGTGGCGACCAGACTTTGTTTGTACGAAAATCAGTTTTTGAGGCGCTGAACGGCTTTGATGAATATTATTCAATCATGGAAGATTACGATTTTGTAATTCGCTTACGCAAGCGCTATTCGTTTAAAATTATCCCAAAAAAAATTCTGGTTTCTGCCCGAAAATATGATGAAAATAGCTGGTTAAGGGTTCAATTTGCCAACTCCATCGTTTTTCTTTTATTCATTTTTAAGCGTTCGCCCACAGAATTGAAACAGATTTATAAAAAATTGCTTAATTACCGACCAATATGAATTACATAATCAGCGGAATACAACAAGTGGGTATTGGAGTCCAGGATGCGGAGCATGCATGGACATGGTATAGAAAGCATTTTGGAATGAATGTGCCTGTTTTTAAAGACAGTGCAACAGCTTCGTTAATGACGCGCTACACAGGCGATAAAGCGGAAGACCGCTATGCCATCTTAGCCATGAATATGCAAGGGGGTGGTGGTTTTGAGATTTGGCAGTTCACTAGCCGAGTACCTCAGCCAGCCGAGCGAGTTCATGTGTTAGGAGATACCGGTGTTTATGCCGTAAAGATTAAAACGCACGATGCCACCCTCGCTCATCAGAAGCTTAAAGCCGATGGTGTGGAAGTTTTGGGTGATGTACAGCTATCGCCCGATGGACGGAAACATTTCTATGCCAAAGATCCCTTTAATAACCTCTTTGAAGTAATCGAAAGTAAGAGCTGGTTTAAACGCAACCATGCGGTTACAGGCGGTGTTGGAGGCTCCGTAATTGGCGTTACTGATATCGATAAGGCGCTGCCTTTATATAGGGATGTGCTTGGGTATAACGAGGTACTTTACGATGGCGAACAAAAGTTTGATGATTTCCAGGGAGTACCGGGTGGGGATCATGTTTTTAGACGGACTATTTTACGCTCGGGCAAAAACAGGAAGGGTGCTTTTTGTCGGTTGTTAGGCGATACGGAATTAGAGTTAGTGGAAGTAAAAGACCGTAAACCCCATAAAATTTTTGAAGGCAGGTATTGGGGTGACTTAGGCTACATTCATCTTTGTTTTGATATCTGTGGTATGGAGAAACTGGGGGAGGCATGTGAAAAGGCAGGGTATTCTTTTACCGTAGATAGTCGCGATTCTTTTG
>CAYNKN010000355.1:3316-3685 GCA_964397805.1 uncultured Chryseolinea sp.
GGAAAGCCGCAGGACACTTCTCCTATATTGAAGATCCAGATGGTACCTTAATTGAATTTGTAGAAACCCACAAGATACCTATCGTAGAAAAAATAGGCTGGTACCTTAATATCAAAAAGCGTAACCCTGAAAAGCCATTACCGGATTGGATGCTGGGTATGTTGTCGCTAAATAAAGTAAAAGATTAGTATAGTATTTTGAGTAGCGTTAAGATTCAGCATTGATTTAAAGCTGAATCTTAACGCTTATTTTAAAATTTATTGGACGTTACTTCACTACAAATTGCCCACTGCCCATTAAGTAGTCGTCTGTATAAACTTCTAACTTGTAGGTACCCGAGGCATAGTCGGATCCTTTATCATAAAGAAA
>CAYNKN010000356.1:0-3684 GCA_964397805.1 uncultured Chryseolinea sp.
TTATTCTGTTGTTGCCCGGAAAGATACTTGTTTGAATGGCACTATTGCTGGGTGTTCGATTTCTCATCCACGGGGTAAGTTCCAAAAAGTAAGTTGTTTTATGATGCAATATTTTTTGTAAGTGGATATTTTGTTCGAGAAACTCAAAGGCAGCATCTATTGAAGCAACGTTATGCTGAGGAAGTGCAGTGGTGTAGATAAACGGGCGAGAAAAATTAATAAGCGCATTGCGTAATATTGACGACCCAACAATACAAGCTCCATGAATACCCATAGCTTTTCCGAAAGTATAAATGCGAATGCCAATTCTATCGTGTAGATGAAGTGTGGTGGCCATTCCACTTCCGTGCTCACCCATTACACCTGTACTATGCGCTTCGTCTAAAATAATTGTAGCGGCATATTGCTCGGCTAATTCAACTATTTCTTTTAAGGGGCATGCGTCACCATCCATCGAGTAAATCGATTCGATGGCAATAAAAATATGTCCGGTGGATTTTTTAATTTTTTGATGGAGATCTTCAAGATTATTATGTCGAAAGCTTAGGCGCTTTGCTAGACTTAGTCGAGCACCATCTTTAATACATGCATGTGCCAACTCATCATACAAAATAGTATCACCTCGTTGTGGAATAGCAGAAAGCACTGAAAGATTTGCGGTGTATCCGGAGTTCACCAGCAAGGCTGCTTCTGCCCGAAATACTTTTGCTAACTGGTGCTCTACTTGTTCGGTATAATGTGAGTTTCCGGTAAGTAAGCGTGATCCGGTGGCGCCATTCATGCGACCAATACCTTCAGTTTTGTTTTTTATTCGATCGAATAATGCTTCTGATTGTGCAAGCCCCAGGTAATCGTTTGATGAGAAATCAATGCCATTAATTTTCTGCGTGAGCTCACGGAAAAGGTTTTCTGATTTTCGCTTTGCTATCCGTTGCTGCAAAAAATAATCAAGCATAATGGCAAGGTTTTCTACCGCAAAGTAATCAAACAAATACCAGATCAAGAACCAGAAAGTATGCGAGTAAATTAATTATTTGCTTTTTGCTTTCGTTCCAAAAGGTGTTGCAATACCCAGCCATGGAATAGCAATGAAGACATCTTGATCTGTTGTAATGGGAAAGAAAAGCCCATAATCAAGACTGGTGCGCTTAATAATTCTTCTTCCACCAGCTGATAAAAAAACCAGAGAGGCACCATCAGCACCAATAAAATAATTTTCGGTTAAAAAATATCCGCGTGGCCCTGTGCGAATCATACTGCTAAAAGTAATGGTCGGCCTGTCAGCTAAACGTCCGTTTACTATTCCATAGCCCAATCCTAACGTGGCGTTTTTATCGCGACTTCCAAAAGTTGACATGCCATAGATTAATCCAAAATTCGCACCCTCTTCACCAATAATAGTTCCGAATAGCCCACCGATTCCCAGGTTTAATTTTTCCTTTTGAACAGGGATTGAAATTTTGGGAGTAATCCATACAGGCGTGGAACCACCGGCAAACAGAAAGAGTGGTACAAGTCCGGCTCCAATGGATATATTGTCGGTAATACCTATGCTTACCTGATTAAACAATACCCACACATTCTGATAATATCCTTCACCTTTTTTTAATCCATATCCGTTTGGCGACCAGAAGTAACGTGTTGATTGGGGATTTTCAAACCAGTAGGAGCCGAGCTTTAGTTGCTTGGTATTAATGGGTGATATTTCTTTTATGTCAACGCGCTTAATAGTAAGCTCGCCAAATTTTTCGGTTTGAAGTTTTATTTTCTCTGCGTCTTCATAGGTAATAAAGCCAATAAACTCGTTTCCATCGTGCGTAGTTACTTGAACTTGGGTGGAGTCTGTTGATTGTGCAAATCCATTGAGTGCGTAACTTGTTAAAGTAGCAATTACAAGGATTATCCTAATGAGCGTAATTGTTGCTTTGGTTTTCATGGTTAGGGTGGTTTGGTGCATAGTAAGGTATAAGTATAGCTTGCCGAAATTACATGCGAGGACTTAACAAAGATTACCTTATTCCAACAACCTACTTCCCTCTTGTTTTTTCTAACATATCCCACATGCTTTCAGGGATTTCTTCTAGATGACTAAACTCACCGCCATTGCGCAGCCACTCACCGCCATCAATCGTAATAACTTCTCCATTAATGTAACCCGAGAAATCAGACATTAAGTAGGCTGCCAGATTCGCTAATTCCTGATGCTCGCCAACACGCTTAAGGGGGATTCGAGAAGCTGGATCAAATTTTTGAACAAGCTCACCGGGCAGTAATCTACTCCACGCGCCTTCCGTAGGAAATGGTCCCGGGGCAATGGCATTACTTCTAATGTTATACTTCGCCCACTCTACAGCTAACGATCGGGTTAATGCCAGAACTCCTGCTTTGCTACATGCTGAAGGTACAACATATCCGGAACCTGTCCATGCATAGGTAGTAACGATATTTAAAAATACACCGGGTTGCTTTTTGGCAATCCAATTTTTGCCAGCTGCCAAGGTTGTGTAGTAGGTTCCTTTTAATACAATGTCAACTACAATATCGAATGCGCGATGCGATAACCGCTCTGTCGGACTAATGAAATTACCTGCTGCATTATTCAGCACGCCATGAATGGAGCCAAAAGCTTCTTCTGTTTTGCGTAACACATTTTCGATTTCTTCATATTTGCGCACATCGCATGGTACAGCCAATACATTGCCTCCGGTTTCGGTTTCTAATTCGCGGGCAGTTTTTTCGATGACCTCTTTTTTTCGGCTGGTAATTACCAGGTTCGCGCCAAGCGTTAAAAAATATTTTCCCATCGATCGACCTAATCCAGTCCCACCTCCGGTAACAATAATGGTTTTGTTTTTTAGCGTTCCGGGTGTAAGCATGCCGTCCATAAGATTTCTTTTCGTTACACTTAAAGGTACTGTATGTATTCGAATTTAAAAATGTCTCCCTTGAGAACTACCTAAAGCTATTGATCTACCAAGGACTATTTATTATTCCAATGTTTTGTGCGTACTTCACACTGGAATTCTATCAAACGTTTATGTGTATAACCAGATTTGCAATTTTACTTCTTATTGTTTTGTCATCGTGCGTTTCTAAAAAGAAGTATGATGAATTATTATCTCAAAAAATTGTGGCTGAGACCGACCTAAACGACCGCAGCCATCAACTAGATAAAGCACAGGCCGATCTAGCTGATTTAGATCAAAAGTTAAATCAACTAAAAGCAGACACCACAAACATTGGTATAGAAAAGCGAAGTGCATCGCAGCGATTAGCAGAACTGGATCGCGAACACAACCAACTAAATACGTACTATAAAAATTTATTGAATAGCTCCGGTAAATTAAATCGGGATATGGCGCAGCAGCAAGAACAATTATTGGCTATACAAGAGCGCATGGAAAAGACCCGTAAGCTGAACGATTCGCTAAGTACAAGTTTAGTAGAACGCGAAAAGAAAGTGCAAGAGCTCGAATATATTATGGCGAATAAGGATAAGGCTGTTCAAGACTTACGCACCAAAATTAGTAATGCATTGCTGAACTTTAAAGAGAACGACATTACTGTAAAAGTAAAAAATGGTAAAGTGTATGTGTCGTTAGCCGAGCAGCTACTCTTCGGTTCAGGAAGTATTGAAGTTGATAGTAAAGGGGTAACGGCCTTGCAAGAACTAGCTAAGGTTAT
>CAYNKN010000357.1:0-3680 GCA_964397805.1 uncultured Chryseolinea sp.
ATGGCCCGGTATATTCTCTCGAAGATTGGTATGGAGTATAGTGTTGAGCAGTGGAAAGAAGTACTTGGTGCCACACCACCGCTATTACATTTACTTTTACCTGAATCGTTACAACGTGCAACGGATACCATTTTTTATATAGATGAGTTAGTGGATGCTTTAGTAAAAGAAGATGCAGCTGCCGAGCGCGGTTTGTTTAAATGCGAGTTAGAAACACTAAAGGTTGTTATTGGTGTAATTAAAGGATTGGATAGATTGTTTGATCGTGCAGGGATACCGCTAATCAATACGTCACTATCAAATCAAGTACACTACTCGTATTAAAATTTCTAAGCTCCGATTTGGATCGTATGCTGATATGCTTTACTACATATCAATTTTATACAGCTTGAGTTTATTGTATAAAGTTTTACGATCTATTTTGAGATAGCGTGCAGCCCGCGACTTGTTATGATTTAATTTTTTAAGCGCATCAATAATAGCTTGTCGTTCGGCAGCCCCAGAAGCAGATCTTAACAAGCCTAATGAGTTTGTACTACTTGCGGGCTCGGCCTCGTCTTCATCTTCATCTGGTTTAACAATAAATACATCAGGTATCGAATCGATGGGTAAATGTTCGTATCTGATTGTTTCATCGGTAGCTAAAAGCACAGCGCGTTTAATGGTGTTTTTTAATTGTCTTAAATTACCCGGCCATGCGTGCGTTTGTAAATAATCTTTTACATCTTCAGAAAACCCTGTCACATTTTTTTTCAGTGAATGATTAGCCTGATCAAGGAAAAAATCAGCATAATACAGTATATCATCTTGGCGGTTACGCAAAGGTGATAGTTCGATTGTAAATTCATTTAAACGATAGTACAAATCTTCTCGAAAAGTATGTTCATGAATTGCCGCTAAGAGATTTTCATTCGTGGCTACAATAATCCGTACATCAATCGTACTATCTTTCGTAGCACCAATGCGTTTAATCTTTCGCTCCTGGATTACGCGCAATAGCTTCACTTGATTTTCATACGATAAATTTCCAATCTCATCCAAAAATATCGTTCCGCCAGAGGCAAGTTCAAAACTACCGGGCTTATCTGCAATCGCACCTGTAAACGATCCTTTTGTATGACCAAACAATTCGCTTCCGGCCAATTCTTTAGGAAGTGCACCACAATCAATAGCAATAAAGGGTTCTCTCGAACGCTTACTTAATTGATGAATTGACTGTGCAACATATTCTTTTCCGGTACCGGTTTCGCCCGTAATAATTACCGACATATCTGAAGGTGCAATAAGTTTGATGTTGCTCTGCACGTGTTTAGACGCTTCGCTAATCCCAATAAGGTAGGGCTTGTGCGTGCTAAGGCTTTTTACTTTTTCATCCTTATCTTCTGATTGCGCATCGACAAGTTTTAAAATTTTGCCTTTATTTTTTTCAATAGTCTTTTTGATAGTAATCAAAAGTTCATCGGGAAAGAATGGTTTGGTTAGGTAATCATTGGCGCCAGAACGAAATGCATCTACGGCAATTTTTATATCCGAGTAACCTGTCACTAAAATAATGGCTGCTGCCGATTGAAGTATTTTTAGTTTCTTCAATAAATCAACACCACTGATGTCTGGAAGTTTGTAATCGCATAAAATTAAATCATACGTGTTCGATCGAACTTGATTGCAACCTTCTTCACCTGTATTCGCTGTGTTAACGAAGTAGTTATTTTTACTTAAGAAGTTTGATAATCGATTGCAAATCTCGCGATCATCATCAATGACAAGAATATTTAACATAACGAAATGGGGTTGGTTCGCCTTATGTAGGCAAAAATTCATGCCATGCGACAAATAGCTTGTTTTGGTCGATGAAGTGATAAATTCTTAATTTTTTGTTGAATAATTCTACAAGTTGCATCTAATTTTTGGGTGACCTTCCCCCGCTACATAGTGAGAAACCAAGTCTACACTGCGTATTATATGCTACGTACTAACATAGGTGAGAACTTGAAAATCTCTCATATAAGTAGCTTTTTGAAATGGCATATAATTTTATGTATGGCTAGTAAGATCTATTAACCAAAATCGTACAGCTATGAAATCATCAATCAAAACACGGGAGACGAAGATTGTATATAATCTGGGTAATCCAAATTCAAGACCACCAAGAAGAAGTGTAGAAGATCGTGATGTAAATCAAGATGAGCAACGCATTACTACTGAAACTGACGAAGAAGATGTAGAGCGTGAAGAGAATCCAATTGTATTGCCCGATGTAGAGGAAGAAGAAGAACGTGAACGTAAGCGCAAACAAGAAGCAGTTTATCCAGATGAAGAAATGTAGGATGATGCTATAAACAGTAACCCGCATATACTCTATATAATACCAAACATAAGCAGACTGAAAAGATCAATTTTTAGTCTGCTTTAGTTTTTAAGTACGTGTTGTAAGCCACTTTACGACCAATCAATTTTGTGCTAACTCAGTCAAGTATTCTCAATCCCCTTTAATTAAAAGTAGGCCTTACTTACTTTCTGAGTGATTTTATCAGGGTATACCCTTACATCTCCGGGTAATCCCTTATCAGAGTTTTACCTATTCCCCCGAGCGTAATGCAAAATAAGGTTTATCTCTTTCATAATCATCCTCCTTTTCAATTCGTATGAGGCAATTTACTCCTGATTTTTTCCAAATCAGGTTCTTCCTGATTTCTGCCTTAAGAATCTACCTCACCTTTGAATCATCAAACAAAACAAAAAGAACATGAAACATAACAATCAAATCAAAGAACGCGCAATTTACGCCATCTTCATGAGCTTGGTTTTTTTAACCATCGGCATGTACTCTAGTTTCGCTCAGCCTATTTCCAGTTCCGTAAATTACACGGATCACAATCCCATTAGTCGCATTAAAAATGGGGGTAACAAAATTCGCCTGATGCAAGACATCAATCTAGAGGCACAAGCCATCCCATTGCAGGCCTCTATTAATAGCGCTTATCATGAGATAAAACCAGCCTTAGCCCCTTGTGGCAACCGACTTTACTTTAGTCGTGTGAATCACCCACTCAATACAGGTGGCATTGGCGATCAAGAAGATATTTGGTATTCATCATACGACACACTAACCCGTGAATGGTCGGAGCCAATTCGAATGGTTGGTCATTTAAATACCCCCGGTCCTAACTTTGTAAATAACGTAAGTACAACTGGCGACACCATTATTTTAGGAAACCGCTATCTTAAAAATGGTAAAATGAAAGCTGGACTTTCGTATAGCGTTAACATGCGTGGTCAATGGTCGCAGCCCATTGCCATTAACATACACGATGATTATAATATGTCGCAACATGAAAATCGTTACGTATCCCTGAAAAGTGGGGTGATCATCTCTTCAGTACAACGTGCCGATACCTATGGTGCTCGCGACTTGTACGTAAGTTTCTGGAATGGAACATCGGGCACCGAGCCTATTAATATGGGTGGTGTAATCAATACAGAGTTTGAAGAATCTTCACCCTTTCTGGCCGATGACTTAAAGACTTTATACTTCGCTTCAAAGGGACACAACGGTTACGGTGGGTACGACATCTTTGTAACGAAGCGCTTGGATGATTCTTGGACTAATTGGACTGAACCAGAAAATCTTGGCCCTGCGGTTAACGGATCGTTAGACGATGAATTCTTCAGCATCTCAA
>CAYNKN010000358.1:0-3676 GCA_964397805.1 uncultured Chryseolinea sp.
CCGCCTCTATTTTAAGAAATCAACAAGGGCTTAACGATGCCGATATTGGTTTAGGAAATGAAAAGGCGATCAATCAGCTTATCGCTCATCACAGTATTATTTTTGAGCCCCAAAAACTACGGGTGTGGATATCCACAGCACCGTGGCAACTAGGTAAGTATGTATGTTACCAATTAGATACTGTCTTTGCTTTTAAACCTACACAGAATAATGAAGTATATACTGAATCATTAACATTAGAGACCGATACGTTTTTGGAAACAAATGCCTATGTAGATTATTTAAAATTTAGTCCGTTTCGTTTTCCTTTTCAATCGCGTGAAAATCTTCACCCAGATAGTATCGTAAAATGGAATCCGGAATCGTATCATGCCTGGATGATGGCGGGCGATTATTACTATAAAAAGAAATCGTGGGCTGACGCTATTCGCTGCTATACCCAAAGTTTAACAAAAGAAATTGCCACCGAGCAAGAGCGCGACTACCTGATAAAAAATTTATCCTATTCTCAACAGAAGCTAAAATGATTATTGGGACAGGTATTGACATGACCGAAGTGAGCCGTGTAATCGAAAAAATCGATAAGAATAATGGTTTTAAAGAGAAAGTTTTCTCATCTGCTGAGATTGCGTATTGTGATAGTAAGCCCAATCGGGGTGAACACTACGCTGCACGGTTTGCTGCCAAAGAAGCTTTTTTGAAAGCTATTGGTAAGGGGTTGTTAATAAGTTTTAATCTGAATGAAATTGAGGTCGTGCATACCCACGATCATCAACCCCAACTGGTACTTCATGGTATCTTTAAAGAATTGGCTATCGAAAATCATTGGAACAGGATTCATTTATCGCTGTCGCATGTGCATGAAGTAGCCTGTGCAATTGTAATTATTGAGCCATGAGTTTTATTCCTGAAATCGAATTACAATCATTACCTGTTATCAGGTTATTTCAAGAAGAAAAGCTTCGCGATTTACTTTATTATGTTGAGCAACATTCTCCATTTTATCAACAACATACCAAACGTCATGGTATTGTATTATCGCAGATACAATCTTTAACTGATCTCACTAAAATTCCACCTACAACGAAAGATGATCTTCAACAATACAATTGGGATTTTCTTTGTGTGCCACAAAACCAAGTAGCAGAATTCACGAGTACATCGGGTACAATGGGTAAGCCAGTTACTATAGCATTAACCAAAAATGATGTTAAGCGACTTGCCTATAACGAGTACATTTCATTTGCATGCGCAGAAGGTACTCAACTCGATTTGTATCAGCTTTCATTGACCATGGATCGTCAGTTTATGGCAGGCATGGCTTACTACGAAGGCATTCGACAATTGGGTGCAGGCCTAGTACGTGTAGGCCCTGGGTTACCTGCATTGCAATGGGAAACCATTGAGCGACTCAAGCCAACGGTGTTAGTAGCGGTACCTAGTTTTTTACTGACGCTATTAAAATATGCTGCACAGCATGGAATTGATGTAAATCAAACTTCGATAACCCGGGCAATTTGCATTGGTGAAAATATTCGTACGACTGATTTTTCAGCCAATACAATCGCGCGTCAAATTTATGACCAATGGAATATTGAGTTGTTTGGTACCTACGCATCAACAGAAATGCAAACTGCTTTTACAGAGTGTAAGCACGGCATCGGGGGACATCATCATCCGGAGTTGGTTATTGTAGAGGTTTTAGATGAAAATGATCAACCGGTGAGTGATGGTTCAGCGGGTGAGATAACCGTTACAACGCTTGGGGTAGAGGGTATGCCTTTATTACGTTATAAAACTGGTGATATGGCAACGCTTCACCACGAACCGTGTGTCTGTGGTCGTAATACGTTGCGACTGGGTCCCATACTCGGGCGGCAACAACAAATGATTAAGTTGAAAGGCACTACATTATATCCACCCGGAATTTTTGATATCATTCAACATGTTCCATCGGTAGTTGATTATGTTGTAGAGGTTTTAACAAACGAGTTACAAACTGATGAAATCAAACTGTATATTGTTTGTGACGCAGAAACTAAGCATGAAACTGAAATAGCTTTACGAACAGCTTTTCAAAGCAGACTACGTGTAGTGCCTACTATAGAATTTGTTCAAGAAGAATTTGTGGTAAAGATCCAACAGATGGCACAAAGCCGGAAAGTTAAACGATTTATAGATAGTCGTAAAAGTAACTGGCTATAAAAAAGAAATGACGTCCCGAAAGACGCCATTTCACCCTATACTACACCCTCACGGGCTAACCTACTGACTTTTCTAATTCCTCAATTCGAGTTTGAGCCTCTTCTTTACCTAAGGAAAGAGATAGTTTATATAATTCTAATGCTTCGCGCATTGTTTCTTTCTTTTTACGAGGAGCAAATTTAGTCCGGTCGGCTGCAGTTTCTAAAGCTTGTGCCTGAGCAAAGTAAAGATCTGCCTGCTTGTTCGTAGAAGATGTATTAATCTCTTCCACTTTTGCTTCCAACGTAGCCACATCTTGCTCACGCATTTTTATGGTTTCTGATTGAGATGAAACGATTGAATCACGCTGGCTAACTGTCATGGCTAGTTGCTGATTGTCACCACGCATTTTTTCTACTTCTTCTTGAAGCGCTGCAATTTGTTGCGTACTTAATTCTAAATCACCCTTAAGTTTACGCATGGTTGATGCGTAAACACCTTTATTGGTGTTTAGTGTTTTTTCGAGTTCAGCAATTTTAGCTTGCGTATCTCTAATGTGATTGTTGATATCAGTCATACGTTTTTTGTAATCCTGATAAGAAGTACCCTCTACAACATCGGTGCGGATAAGTTGTCTGGAGGCATCAATGGAGTCGATGAGAACACCAATCTCTTGCAGTGTTTCGGCAGTTTGTAAGCTGGTTTGTAATTCAACCTGAAGCGAGTCTACTTTTGACTGAAGCATTTGCTTCTCTTTCGTATCGCAACTCCAAAGTAGTCCGACTAAAGGGAGCGCAAAAACAAGACTTCTGATTTTCATAAGCATTAAAGTTTAGTTTCGCTTAACCTTAAGGCAAACTGCGGGCGGAAAATCATGTAAGGAATGGTAGTAATGACAAAAGGCGAGTTTTGACGTTTAATGTGGGAAAATGAGTGATAAATGATTACAACGATTAGCTTTTGATTCTCATTACGTGTGGAGAGATTCTACACCTTGAGGATATTTAAGCCTTTTTTAACCCACAATGGGTGGTTAAAGCAAGCACATTAACCATTAAAACAAAGACGCGTGGTGTCATCCTCTTAACTATTGGTGAGCGATAAATTTTAGATTACATTTCTTCAATAAATCTCTATACTATGCGAATTCTTACACTTACTATTCTGTGGTTTGTTACTAATGCCGCTTATGCTCAGCGCATTAATTCTGACTCCTTATATATGCGTCAGCATTACGAAAAGGCTGAGTATCAAATACCCATGCGCGATGGGGTGAAATTATTTACGATCGTGTATACTCCTAAAGATAAAAGCAAGACCTATCCCATTTTGATGAATCGAACATGTTACAACGCCTCCAACTATGGGGAGTTTAAAACCGGATCGCAGCCTTCTCCTTACTTGGTAAAAGATAAATACATTCTAGTATACCAAGATGTGCGTGGACGCTACATGAGTGAAGGTGTTTTTAATAATATGACACCCAATATTC
>CAYNKN010000359.1:0-3644 GCA_964397805.1 uncultured Chryseolinea sp.
TTGTTCTAATTGTTTGCGAGCCAGTTTTTTGTTTTCTATGGCAACAATAATAATGTTGCTCAATGCCTGAATAAACTTAACACTATCGGCATGTTGTTGTACTTCTTCCGGACTATCTAATCCACCAACAAACACCAATGCCAACGTATTACTTTTATGCGCTACCGGAATAATCATTTCAAATTCGGTAAACTCACAATGCTCGTAATCTTTCAGGTGGGTGATATCCTGAATGGTTTTGAATTCCGGCAACAACTTTACTTTAGTGAATTGATGGGTAGTACCAAAATTTACTTTGCAGAACCACTCATCATCTAACACAAAGAGGGCTAGCTTTTTAAGTTTGAGGTTAGAGCGAACAGTAAAATTATAAATCTTAAACAGCGATTCTTCCGGCAGGTTGTTATTGATAGCCTGTGTGATCTCCAGTAACGCATTAAGCTGGAGTTCCTTTAATTCATATTTAGCTTTGAGGGTCTTATCGGTCATATTGGGGTAAAGTTAATGCGAAAAGTAATACCCGATACCGCTAAGTAACAGTTTACTCTCGCTCGATAGCTAGTTTTATCTTACCCCTTTTTGGGTTCTCTTCTACCCTTCCACGAAACGTGTAGTACGTTGGCCAACAATCCGATAGCAACAACATAAAGTGGATAAAGAACTTGCAACGCTAAAAACGCGGCATTACTCCACGATGCTTTTAAGAAGGCTCGTACTCTTCTTAAAAAAATAAATTCGACCACCATTTTAGTCAATAACACGAGCAGGATACTTACCGAATTACCCCAACCCATCATTAATACAACAACTAACATGATGTTAGATAACTGCGAAGCGAAAATAAAAACAGCTAATAAACTGTTGCTCCATTGCTGATGCGCACTCCATTTACCTGCCCAACGAATGCGCTGCCGAATAAAGTCTGATAGTGTATACTGTGTACTACTACTTACCACGGCATCGGTATGGGTCGCGAAAACAACTCCCGAAGGATGGCGAGTAAAAACTTTGCGCATTAAAAATTCATCATCGCCAGAGGCAATGTGTGTATTACCTTCATACCCGCCTACTTCTTGAAATATAGATTTACGGAATGCCAGGTTAGCACCGTTGCACATGCTCGGTATACCCCAATAAAGTGTAGCTGCCCCCGAACCAATTAAGCTCGAAAACTCCATAGTTTGAAGTGTACTAAAAAAGCCCGTGCCCACCAACCTAACTCCTCCAAAAACAAATTGCACCGCTTTAGATCCAAAACTATTTACCAAACACAGCAACCAGTTACTGTTCATCACACAATCAGCATCGGTAGTTACTATTATAGAACCCTTAGCATCTTCTATACCTGTGGTCAACGCTGCCTTCTTACCCTCACCGCGAGAAGTCAATACATTAAACCGACTATCGGTTAACATCATTTGTTTTACCAGATCGGGTGTTTGATCTGTAGAGTGATCATCTACTACCCATACTTCAAAAGTGGGATAAGCTTGCTTGGCCAACGCAGCTAAACTTTGTTGGATAACAGCGGCCTCATTACGCACCGGAAGAATAATAGAAACAACAGGTTGATAAGTTGATGATGGGGCTGAGTTACGATTTATAGTCTTACTCCACCCAACCATAAGAGCTATTACCAACAGGCAGTAAAATAATACGATACCAATAAGAGCAATTGACATGCGGTGTAATTTCTGAAAGTTATAAACGCTGCCTATCTTGACCCCGTGGGAAAAGTTTCAACTGAAAAAATTATCCTCGGGCTTGATCCAGGAACGACCGTTATGGGGTATGGCCTGATTCACATCAAAAAATCAACTATTATTCTATTGCAATATGGGGTAATTCACTTGAGTAAATTCGAAAGTCACGAATTACGCCTAAAAAAAATCTTTGAACGCATACTTAGCCTCATAAACGAGTACCACCCCGATGAGGTAGCGCTGGAGGCACCCTTTTATGGAAAGAATGTTCAATCGATGCTCAAACTGGGGCGGGCACAAGGTGTGGCTATGGCGGCAGCACTTTCGTGCGAAATACCTATTGTAGAATATGCTCCAAAAAAAGTAAAGCAATCGGTTACCGGAAATGGTAATGCCTCCAAAGAACAAGTCGCTAAAATGCTGATGACTTTATTTAGTATAAAAGAGTTACCCAAGTTATTAGATGCCACCGATGCACTGGCAGTGGCTGTTTGTCATCACTTTCAAAAAGGAACAGAAAAAACAAAAGCCAAATCGTGGGAGGGATTTTTGAAAGACAATCCCGGGAAAATCAAGAAGACTTAAGTAAATACCTAAAGTTGGAGTAAGTGTCCAACAATTCGCTCGGCAGTTTTACCATCCCATAACTCTGGAATCGAGCCTTTTTTCCAGCTACCCGCATTTAACTTTTTTAACGCCTCAAGTAACACCTCCACATTGTCGCCAATCATTTCGTTGGTACCAATCGTAATAGTTTCAGGCCGTTCTGTATTATTGCGCAAGGTTAAACAAGGGATTCCGAGCACCGTGGTTTCTTCCTGGACCCCGCCCGAATCAGTAACCACAGCCTTCGACTCTTTCAAGAGATAAATAAATTCATGATAGCTAAGGGGATCGCACGCAATGATGTGAGTGGGTTTCTCTTTGAGAGCAGCAAAGTTTTTTCGTGTGCGTGGATGAACCGGGAAAATTACCGGCACCTGTACCTGATCAATCACCTTCATCCATTGGGCAAATTTTCCCGGGTCGTCTACATTAGACGGTCGGTGTAGAGTAAGTACCAGATACTCCTTTGATTGAAGTGCATGTTGATCCCAAAAAGAAGGCTTCATTGCTTTGGGTAGTTGAGTAAGGAGTGTATCAATCATGGTGTTGCCTACAAAAAATATTTGTTCATCCCTTACACCCACCTTCCGGAGATTATCATTTGCCACTTGAGAAGTAGTGAAGAAATAATCCGCGAGTGCATCTGTGACAATCCGGTTAATTTCTTCGGGCATCTCCATATCGAAGGATCGGATGCCGCCTTCCACGTGAGCCACTTTAGTATTTAGTTTTTTGGCAACAATGGTGCACGCCATCGTAGAGGTTACGTCCCCTACCACAATCACCAGATCGGTTGGGTTGGCCATCAGGTCTTTTTCAAACTCGATCATAATACGACCTGTTTGTTCTGCCTGTGTGCCCGACCCTGCACCCAGATTTATGTGAGGTGTGGGTATTTGTAATTGCTCAAAAAATATTTTACTCAGCTTGTCATCATAATGCTGCCCGGTGTGCACCAAGCGATAGTCAAGCACCTCGCCTTCTTTTTGAGCCTGCTCGATAGCCCGAATAATCGGAGCAATTTTCATAAAATTAGGACGGGCTCCGGCTATGAGGGTTATTTTCATGGGAATGCGAATTCGGGTTGCAAATTTCCTTTTCTTTGCGAGAATTTAAAATGTAAAGTGTGCGAAAGAAGATTTTAATGCTTTTGAATGCTCCTTATCCGGCTGATATACGGGTAAAAAAGGAAACCACTGCGCTTTTACAATCCGGATTTGAAATTCATCTTCTATGCCTGAGGAAAAAAAATCAAGAACCTACTGAGCAAGTCGAAGGTATCTTCGTTCACCGTATTGATGCTGGAAAAAGCAATTATACACTTGCCTTCTGGGA
>CAYNKN010000360.1:0-3643 GCA_964397805.1 uncultured Chryseolinea sp.
CCGAAGCAGATGCTCAACTCTATGATCGTATTGCTGCTTCTATTATTTATACCAACCCAACATTTCGTGCAGATACACACGTAATCAGTAATAACTTCCGCGGTCAATCGGGTTTGTGGAGTCACTCCGTTTCGGGCGACTTACCAATTATACTATTACACATTTACGATCAGAAAAATTTAGAGCTTGTCAAGCAACTCATTCAGGCGCACGCCTATTGGCGCTTAAAAGGATTAGCCGTTGATCTGGTTATTTGGAATGAAGACTACGGTTCGTACCGACAACTTTTGCAAGAACAAATATTAGGACTGATTGCCACCGAAGCGGTTGGTCATCCAAGCTATAGTAAGCCCGGAAATGTATTTGTCAAATCTACAGATCAATTGTCTGCCGAAGACCGAACACTCTTCGAAAGTGTTGCACGCGTTATTTTATACGACAACAAAGGAACGCTGGCCGAACAAGTTAACCGGCATCGCACCGAAAAAATAGTACCAGCATTTGTGGCTACTAAAACCGCGCAGGCTGAAAACTCAACTGGTACAACTCTATCGCTACCCGACAACCTGTTGTTTAATAATGGAACCGGTGGATTTTCAAGCGATGGAAAAGCATACCACATACTTACCAGCAAAAGCAATACTACACCAGCACCCTGGGTAAATGTTTTGGCTAATCCCAACTTTGGTACTGTAATTTCCGAAAGTGGATCTGCGTATACCTGGGTCGTTAATGCGCACGAATACCGTCTTTCACCGTGGAGTAATGATCCGGTAAGCGATATGGGTGGTGAAGCGTTTTACTTTCGCGATGAAGAAACCGGACAGTTTTGGTCGCCTGCTCCTTTTCCAACTCGCAGCACCTCTCCTTATATTACTACGCATGGTTTTGGATACTCTACATTCGAACATGTAGAAAAAGATATAGCTACAACCATGACGGTATTTGTTGATACCGATTTACCAATCAAATTCATTACACTCAAAATCAAAAATCAATCAGGCAGAGAACGTAAGTTTTCAGCAACGGGCTTCGTAGAAATGATCTTAGGTGATGTACGCACGAAAACAAACTTACACGTATTTTCTACGTATGATGCCGAGCACAATGCCTTACTTTTTAGAAACCGTTACAACGCAGCCTTTGCAGAACGTGTTACTTTTTTTACGGTTAATGGTATGGCACCTTGTTATACGGCTGATCGAACTGAATTTATTGGACGGAACCGAAATCTCGTTAATCCAGAGGCGATGTACCACAAAAAGCTTGCTGAAAAAACCGGAGCTAGTATGGATTCATGTGCGGCTTTGCAGGTACGTTTTGACTTGTTAGATGGTGAAGAAAAAGAAATAATTTTTCAACTAGGTAACGAAGAAAACTTGGCAACAGCAAAAGTATTGTTACAGAAGTTTTCAGACAATGAAGAAGTTGTTTCCGCTAAAGAACGTGTGCATCACTATTGGCACAATACATTGAGCGCAGTTCAACTTACTACACCCGATAATGCTACCAACCTATTGGCTAATGGCTGGCTCATGTATCAAACAATTGCTTGCCGCATATTTGCACGCAGTGGGTTTTATCAATCGGGAGGCGCTTTTGGTTTTCGTGATCAATTACAAGATGTATTGGCGCTTTTACATACACAACCTGCCATGGCACGCCAACAAATTTTACTAAGTGCATCTCGGCAATTTATCGAAGGCGATGTTCAACATTGGTGGCATCCACCAGAAGGAAGAGGCGTGCGAACAAAATGTTCTGACGATATGCTTTGGCTTCCGTTTGTTGTTTCTAGGTATGTGCGTACTACAGGCGATGATGAAATACTTACTCAACAGGTAGCATTTTTAGAGGGTAGACTTTTACATGATGATGAAGAGTCACTCTACGACCTTCCCAATATCAGTTCTATACGCGGAACAGTCTATGAACACTGCGTACGTGCAATTACTTACAGCCTTCGTTTTGGCGAAAACGGATTACCATTTATTGGTTCAGGTGATTGGAATGATGGTATGGATCAGGTAGGTACTAAAGGACGAGGTGAAAGTGTTTGGCTAGCATTTTTTCTTTACGATGTATTACTTCGTTTTGAAGTTGTTGCTAGACGTAAAAATGATGTGGCCTTTGCCGAGCGCTGTAAAAATGAAGCGGCTACGTTGCAGAAAAATATTGAAAGCACCAGTTGGGATGGTGAGTGGTATAAGCGAGCCTACTTCGATGATGGTTCGCCATTGGGTTCGGCTAAAAATACTGAGTGCCGCATCGATGCTATTGCACAAAGCTGGTCAGTATTATCAGGAGCTGGTTCTCCCGAACGAAAAGTAATGGCGATGGATTCGTTGAATAAACACTTAGTACGAAGAGACCTCCAACTTATTCAACTTCTCGATCCACCATTTGATGCTGATGGAATAAACCCCGGTTATATAAAAGGTTATGTACCAGGCGTTCGTGAAAACGGTGGCCAGTATTCGCATGCTGCAATTTGGGCTTTGATGGCTTTTGCCGGATTAGCCGACCGCGAAAAAGTATGGGAACTGTTTAGTATGGTGCAACCTATTGGGCATGCAAAAACACCTGAGACGGTGCGTACCTATAAAGTAGAACCGTATGTAATGGCTGCCGATGTGTATGCAAATAAATCGCATGAGGGACGAGGTGGCTGGACTTGGTATACAGGATCCTCGGGTTGGATGTATCAATTTATTATGAACTCACTCGTGGGCATGCAACTAATCGATAATCAACTTTCGGTAAATCCATGCTTTCCGTTGGCTTGGCCATCTGTTCATATTAGCTATCGATATGGCAAATCAATGCACTCAATTACTGTCTTCCAAGAAAAGCCAGAAGTAACCAAATCCAGATGGATAATGGATGATCAGCACGGAGAGGGTAATAAAGTTACGTTGGTAGATGATGGAGCAGAACATACGATAGAATTACATATCGCGCTCCTGAAAACAGGAAAGACAATTGCTGCTGAAGAGCAAACACCTTAACGATTTAAAACTGATCAGTGTCGTTGTAGACACTGATCATACTATTAATTATTCGGCAGGAGTTTCTTCGAGTGTAGGTTCTTGAATAGGCTCTTGTTTGGTAACATGAAGTACAAATTGTTTATCTAAGACAAATTGATAAACCTCCGTATTCATGAGTTCAGTAGCTTTTGGTGATTGCTGAAGGGTTAACAATAAACCTTTTGCTACGATAGAGTTTTTAATATTATTAACAGCCTTTCCCTGAAAAGCTTGTAAGGTAAAAGAATATCCACCTTTTTCTTTCGGATTAATTCCTTTGAATTCGTGACCTGAAAATTTGTATTCCTGAGGCGCTTCCGCAGACGTTACCATGAGTTGTAAAATGGCCGGTCTGTACTTCTTCCATAAATGAACGTAAGAACTGTCGGTTGTAGAATTAACAAAACTGCCTGTGTACATGCTTCTGATTGTAAGGTGAGAAAAGGAATTTGTAGAATAGGATAATAAATACGGTGTAAAGGTAGCCATATTAACAGGCTTCTTGGCTTACGAATGCCTTAATTTTGAAAATAGCATTGTTTGTGGGTACCGATTAGCATAAAAATGCCACGATTCCAAGCATTGCGCTTGGCCAAGCCTTAACCAACTGTCAA
>CAYNKN010000361.1:0-3629 GCA_964397805.1 uncultured Chryseolinea sp.
AGCAAAACACACGCATCAAAACGAATATGTTGTTCGGCTGTTAGATCTGGATTGTCTTGAACAATACCAATTGTTACAGGTTTAAATTTCAAAACCAAGTGAGTTAATGCCCATACCATGAGTCGCTGAAAAGAGCTACCTGCTTTATCGTACGAGCCAGTATGTCTGATGTAGGCCAGATTAAGATCTGGTATTGTTTTAATAGTTGACCCTTGCACACCCAGTGCAGCCAAATCAATATTTGCCTTACGATATTCATCCTGTTTGCTTACCGTTAGTTTTGTTATTGAGTTGCGGTAATCAATAGGTGTTATTCCGAAATAATCTTTAAATGCTCGTGTAAATGTTTCGTGGTTGTGATAGCCGCAGTCAACAGCAAGTTGCCCTACTTCGTCTTTCGTATGTTTAAGTTTTAAAGCTGCCCTTTCAAGTCGCAAGCGTATTAAAAAATCTTTTGTCGTATCGCCTGTAAGCGATTTAAAAACGCGATGAAAATGGTATTGAGAAAGATTTGCCTGCGTAGCAATGTCTTGGAGATAAATTTCCGAAGTCGCATTGCTTTCCATATAAGCAATTGCCTTATTGATACTTTCCAGATATGAATTCTTTGTGTCTGTTCTCATACCGCAAAAATACTACTGTCAGTAAATTTTTGTTTGATGTTTCTTGCTCATCTACACCATTTAAACACTGAACTAATCCCTCGTTCGTACACACTTTACTACTCTTGTAACTCCTCGCATTGAAAGCCTTGCTGGTGTAGTGTATCCGCAATATGCAGTACACTAAGTTGATTTGATTCAATGCGTAAAATCCGATCGCAATCGGTTAAATCAAAATTCCATTTACCTTCTTGCGGAAGTAGTGATTTAAAAAGTGGCGCCAGCTGGTTCGCTTCCTGCTCATTTGTTACCGATGTTCGAAATACCCAAACCATAATTCCATAATTATTTATGTATCCATTTCCGACATCAAAGTAAGGGTGGTATTTGACAACCCTATGTCAGCATGGTTCAATAACTTTCTAGTCGGTTTAGCATATTATGGAGTACCTTCTTCAGATTTTGTTTGAGCTCCAATGGTTGAATAATGGTAACGGAATCGGCCAACATTATTATCCACCGTAAAAAACCTTCCAGCGAGGTCGTCATAAATACCATCTCCATAACTTTACCCCGATCGATTTCCATGACAAAACCCATAGCATATCGGTGCTCCCCCACATACTTAGCCTTTGCTTTATCTATGTGAAGAACCACTTTTACCACTTGCTCCTTTTCTTCGATGGTATCTAGGTAAGTCTTTAGTGAAGGATGTTTGTTCTTAAATTTTTCGGTAGATACCTTCAACGATGCAATGCGATCAACACGAAACGTTCGGTATGCTTTTCGCAAACGGCAGTAAGCAATTAAATACCATTGTTCATATGCATAGTAAATTCCCACTGGTTCGATCAATCGCTCAGTGGTTTGCTCCTCCACGAAGGTGGTGTATAATATAGAGAGAACTTTGCGATCGGAAACACTACCCAATATAGTTTGCAAGGCATTCGATTGCCCCTTAGCAACTAATGAATTTCTTTTCTTTACAATCTCAATATTTTCAGCAACATCATCCAATACTTCTTTCTCAGCCGTTCGCAACACCGCCTTTATTTTAAACATGGCAGACTGAATTTGCTGGCTGTTATGTTTGTCGGTAATTTTTTCAACTATTTTCTCAGCCATTAAAAAAGCAAGCGCTTCTTCTTTAGTAAACATAATTGGAGGTAAGCGATACCCTTCTACCAGCGAGTAACCCATACCCGCTTCACCCAATATTGGTACACCGGTTTCCTCTAATGCACGCATATCGCGATAAACCGTTCGTAAGCTAATGTTAAAACGTTTGGCTATTTCGCTTGCCTTAACCAGGCGCTTAGCTTGCAACTGTGTGAGTATAGCGGTAAGTCGATCGATTCTATTCATCTGCTTATTGGCTCTGCTATTTAGTTGAAGGATATTTCATTCACGACAACAAATGTAACCATGTGAAGAGGTATTTGATAGGCCACAGATTATCATTAACAAAAACATATCCCTGCTGACATAGGGCTGTCACTAGTCGGTATTTCCTTTGACGTATTATTCAACTAGAGAAAATTCTTAACCAATGGAAATCATGGAAAAAACTGCCGAAGCCGCCACTACATTACTCGCTGCACAACCAGCTATCTCGAAAGATGCTTTATTTGAACACCTGCTCGGGCATCGGAAACTAACCCGAAAAGTTATTGAAGCCTTCCCGGAAGATAAACTCTTTACCCATAACCTAGGTGGTATGCGCACCTTCAGTAAAATGGTTGCCGAACTTATTAGCATTGCCGGACCTTCTCTTCGCGGAATGGTTACCGGTGTTTGGGAAGAGCTTAACGAAGAAATTGATTTTGGAGGAAGTAAAGAAACTATGCTAAAACATTGGGACGAGGCTACCGAAGAAATTAATTTGTACTGGCCTCAACTTCCTGAAAGTAGGTTTACTGAATCGATCGTAGCTTTTGGTTTGTACGAAGGCACCATCTACTCTACCATACTTTACTTTATCGACAATGAAATTCATCATCGTAGCCAAGGATATGTATACCTACGCTCATTAGGGATAGAGCCTCCCGCATTCTGGGATCGTTAGTCGTATTGATGAAATCTTATCCTAGGTCTGTGTTAACAAAGACTTAGGGTAACCAACTTGAATATGGTTGGATAAATTATTAGCGATTACATCATTCTCGGTAGAGTTATTTGCAAATGACTTAAAAACAAGGTATTGTCGCAATAATATGTTATCAGGGCATACGTTTCGGTGTATGCCCTGATTTTATTAACCATTGAACCTTACAGAAAATGAAGAGACGGAATTTTATTAGAAACACTGGCGCATTAGCTACCGCGGGTATGTTTATGGGTAGCACAGTTTTGGCAGAACTCCTTGCTAAACAAAAAAAAATTCTAGTAGTCTCAGGCTGGCAAGATGTTAACATTGGTGACATAGGACACACTCCGGGGTTGTTGCATGTACTCGAAACTTTTCTACCTCAAACGCAGATCACACTCTGGAAAAAAGGTAAAGACAAGCAAAGCGTTCATGACTTACTCCAACGCAATTTTCCTAAAATTAAGATCATCTACGGTAACGTTGAAAGCAATGGCAGCGTAACAGAACCTGATGTGGTGGCAGCATTTAAAGAAGCAGACATTATGATTCACGGATCGGGGCCTTACGTGGTGGGGCAAGCGCATCTTGAAGCATGGGTAAAACAAACTAAAAAGCCATTTGGGATCTTTGGAACTACCATTCAAAACATAGACGATAAACTCAAGTCTTTACTCGACCAAGCCTCTTTTATCTATACACGCGAAACAGCATCATTGAAAGTAATAGCAGAAAAACAGGTTAAGTGCCAGGAAGTAGGGTTTGCACCTGATGCTACATTTTACATTCATCTGGAAGACAAAAAAACAGCTAGTGCTTTTATGCAACGTGAAGGCTTAGCTGAAAAGAAGTTCATCTGTGCGGTGCCACGGCTTCGTTATACTCCTTATCATAAATTTGCCAATGCGCAATGGAGTGCTGAAAGAATAGCACATGTAGAA
>CAYNKN010000362.1:0-1855 GCA_964397805.1 uncultured Chryseolinea sp.
CAACTCACTTCCTGAAAGGCAACTTGTTTCTCAACCAACGGAAACACTACCCGCAGCAATTAAAACCATCAACATTACTATTACTCCACCAACATACACGGCATTAGCCGCTAAAAAACAAACATCACCTGATATTACTGCGCCCGCAGAAAGCAACATACAATGGCAAATTCAATTTCAAGGAACAGTAAAAAACCCAACCTTAATTTTTCATGGAAAGGATAGTTTGTACTTGATTCAAAAAGAAACAAACCAATTCACTGGAAAAAAATCCTTTTCGAAATCAGGCTTTTACCAAATAGCCTGGACAAACATGAACAATGAACGCCAATACTCTGAATACTACAAACTCGAAATTACTCCCGATAATCCACCTGAAATTAAAGTAGAAAACCTTAACCAGTATATCGTGCTTAGTAGTACCGATAAACTTCATGTTAGCGTTCAGGCTTCACTGCTCGATGATTATCAACTAACTGATGCGTATGTTATCGCCACCGTAAGTAAAGGAAGTGGAGAGTCAGTAAAATTCAGGGAAGAGAAATTACGCTTTACGACTCCACAACAAATTAAAGGTAGGAAGGTAAAGGCTTCGCGTAACATCGACTTACTTCAACTTGGACTTGAGCCTGGCGATGAACTCTACTTTTACATTGAAGCTCTGGACAATAAATCTCCGCTGCCTAACCGATCGCGTACAGAAACATATTTTATAGCGCTGCAAAACACAGCCGACATTACCTCGTTCGCAGACACTGGACTTGGCGTTGATTTAATGCCCGAGTACTTTAGAAGTCAGCGGCAAATTATTATTGACAGTGAGAAATTGGTAGCACAACGAAAACAAACGAGCAAACAAGAATTTGCATCGCGTAGCAATGAACTAGGGTATGATCAAAAGGTACTGCGTTTGCGTTATGGAGAATTTTTGGGCGAAGAATTTGAATCAGGTATTGGTATTAATCAACAGTTGGAAGATTTAGATGATGATCATAACGACCACGATGATCACGATGATCACGATCATGCAGCGGAGAACATTGCCAAGCGTTTTGGGCATGTTCACGACACCGAAAATGAACATAACGTGGTGGATGCAAAAAAAACAACATCACCTATACCGCATACTCATTCGCACCAACCAGCAAGCGATGATCCGGAGAAAAAAGAAAATCCGATGGATGCCTTTTTGCACGCGCATGATAGCGAAGAAGAAGCTACCTTCTTTATTCAATCTATTAAGGTAAAATTGAAAGCAGCCATTACCATTATGTGGGATGCCGAACTTCACTTGCGTTTGTACGACCCAGAAAAATCATTACCCTATCAATACAAAGCACTCAAACTATTGAAAGAAATTAGTCAAGACTCACGTATTTATGTGCATCGTACCGGGTTTGATGCGCCACCATTAAAAGAAGAAAAAAGATTAACGGGCGATCTGGATGGCGTGCGGAGTTATCCTATACAACACAACGTAGTAAATAATGAAAGCTATCCATCCATACGTGCTGCTGTATTACTTCTCCAACATTCACCTGCCCGTACACCAATACCCGAAACAAAAAGTGTATTGCAAAAAGCAGGACAAGAGTTGGCAAGAGTGGCCATTGACAATCCGCAATACATTGAATCACTTTCAATGCTGAAATCCATCATGGAAAATAATTTATCAGCCGAAAAAAGAATTCAGTTAACAAACCAAGTAGTAAAAAATTTATGGGCCATACTTCCAGATACACCTCAACAACCCGGCACTAAAAAAATCACACCTCATCCGTTAGATCAACAACTTTTAAAAAATTTAAACGCATTGAATCCAGAGTAGTCTATGATAGTGTTCGATCCTGTTTTC
>CAYNKN010000362.1:1865-3617 GCA_964397805.1 uncultured Chryseolinea sp.
TGGTTAATCATTGTTATTTTGATGATTGTTGCCCTGCCACTTAGCTGGCTGGAATGGAAACGTACACTTCGCTTTCGTACGTTACGAATGGTGGCCTTACTATTTTTTGTGGTAGCCTTGGCAGGTATTTTTCTACGGCCACAGTATCAAACGTCCTCCAGTTCAATCATTGCACTTTTAACTGTCAACTACGATAAACAAGTGGTTGATAGCCTCCTCGCACGTTATCCCACTATTTCTATATGGCATACACCCGATGCTAAACCGTATAAAAACTCCACGGAGGCAACTTCCATGCATGAGCTACTTACACATAAACACCTTCTTAAGTTTGTTATTGGCAGTGGACTTTCTGTTGATGCTCTCGATTTAATAAAACACCATTCGTTTGAATTTATACCTACTGGCGAGCTGAAAGGAATAACAAAAATTTCTATACCCGATCATATTGTCGCTAATCGTCCTACCAAAATCAGTGGACAAGTTTCCGCAACAAGTAAGGAAGATTGGATTTTTTTAGAAGGACCCGGTGGGCAAGAAGATTCCGTACAAGTCACCAACTCAACCTCACAATCTTTTGAACTCACCTTCTATCCGAAACTTGTAGGTAATTTTTTATATACTATCACATATACAACACGTGAAGGAAAAACACACATTGAAAAAATTCCGATAGTAGTAGCAGAACCCGAACAACTCACCATTCTAATTTGTCAGCAGTACCCAACCTTTGAGACTCAACGACTAAAAAATTTTCTAGCTCACCAACAGCATAAAATTATAATACGTTATCAGCTATCAAAAAATATCTATCGATACGAATACGCTAATCATCCATCAACACCAGTTTCCACATTAACACCTACACAACTAGCAGCAATTGATTTGCTCATTCTTGATAACGAAACCTTGCAGTCACTTCCATCAACCGAAAAAAATAACATACTCGAGGCCGTTAATCAGGGGCTTGGAATGTTAACTTTATTTAACTCCATACCCGATAAACGTACTACACAATTTTTTAACTTTTCCACAACACCGATAAAATCGGATACGGTTACCATTAGCGGAGCGACAAAAAAATACACCTTATCTACACTGCCCATACGCGTGCAAAATATTTTTGGCGTAGAAGGTATAACATCTGATAAGCAAGGTGTGATAGCCGGATTTAAACCAAGAGGAGCTGGCAACATAGGTTTTCAATTTTTACAAGAGACCTATCAATTAATGTTACAAGGCGATTCGCTTACCTATAGTAAGCAATGGATACCACTACTAGAAGGTATTGCTCGCGCACCGTATGCACCTGCTCGTATTGTGTTTGACCATTCGTTTCCTTACTATACAGACGAACCACTTTCGTTTCAATACATTACTTCATTAGCAACCAGTAAACTTCAACACGATAGTGTAGATGTTCCGCTTCGCGAAGATTTTTTTATTGATCAGGTTTGGCATGGAAAAATATGGCTCGATGAACCCGGCTGGCATTCTTTTCAACTGAGTGAAAATCAAAAACCATTTTACTATTACGTTTCTAACGCAGGCGATTGGAAATCAGTGGACGCTGCGAATCAACAATACGCCACACAACGCGCTTCGTTAAGGAAACAATCTGTAACAACAGAAACCACTCGAGTTGCTAAGCCAGTAAATCCAATAATTTTTTACCTCCTACTTTTAGTTAGCGCAGGATTTCTGTGGCTGGTGCCTAAACTGTAAAGTCTAATTTTATTTTTTGGATTTTTT
>CAYNKN010000363.1:0-3616 GCA_964397805.1 uncultured Chryseolinea sp.
GTATTGTCTCAAGCGAATCAAAACTATACTTTTGAAAGTAGACAACTAAATGATAAACAAAATGAAAATAGCTGTATTTGGAACCGGTATGGTAGGCGATACTATTGGTTCACATTTAATAGAAATCGGACATCAGGTAATGATGGGTTCGCGTAGTGCATCCAACGAAAAAGCAAAGGCATTTGTAGATAAGCATAAAACAGGAGCTAGTTCCGGTACCTTTGATCAGGCTGCTACTTTTGGTGAGATCATCTTCAATTGTACTAAAGGTGATGTATCTCTAGATGCTATTAAATTGGCTAGCAATAACATTGCTGGTAAAATTATTATTGATGTGGCTAACCCACTCGACTTTAGTAAAGGACAACCTGCTAGTTTACTACCTGCGCTATCGAATACAAATTCATTAGGGGAGGAAATTCAAAAAGTATTTCCGGAAGCTAAAGTTGTAAAGACACTTAATACCATGTGGTGTGGTTTGATGGTGAACCCTAATTTGATTGGTGGTGGTGATCATACCAATTTTATTTGCGGAAACGATGTGGGAGCAAAAGTAACAGTGAAGTCGCTGTTGAAAGAGTTTGGGTGGAAGGAAGAAAATATCCTTGATCTCGGAGATATTACCAATGCAAGAGGTACAGAAGCTGTGTTGCCAATTTGGTTAAGGGTATGGGGCGCGACACAAACAGGAGCGTTCAATTTTAAAATTGTGAAGTAGAAACTAAAAATCAGAGTGTTTTCGGGAGCATTGCGTAAAGGTGAATCACCGAAGTAATAAGTAGTAAATTCGATGGTTTGGTAAAACTGTAAAGTTCATTTCAGAGATATACAATTGAGTTTCTGCGTTATAGTTTTACTTTTGATGAAACCAATGTTTTTTATGATTAAACATGTACTAATCTTTACTTTTAGTTTATGCATTATTGCTGAAGCTTTTTCGCAAGGTTCCTTATTTATTATTGGTGGCGGGAAACGCCCACCCGAACTGCTGCAACGGTTGGTACAGGAGGCAAAAGTTCAAGAGAAGGGATACATTGTTATTCTACCGATGGCAAGTGCCGAACAAGATTCGGCTATTTATTTTGCTTCTCAGCAATTTGTTAAGATGGGTATTAGTCGGGTTACTGGCTTTATGATGACAAAAGGCGAGCGACTAGCCGCATCGGTTATCGACTCTATTGCTAACGCGCAACTGATTTATATTTCGGGAGGTGATCAATCACGATTGATGGATATCATTGGAGGTACGGACGTACAGCGAGCGATTGAAATGTGTTACGCAAGGGGAAATGTTATAGCAGGTACGAGTGCTGGTGCCGCTGTGATGTCTCAAAAAATGATTACAGGTGTTGAATTGAAATATCCCAATACAACAGAAGGAACGGAAAGTCGCGGTGGTTTTGAAACCATTGAAGCCGGGAATATTGAGTTAACATCAGGCTTGGGTTTTTTAAAGAATGCGATTATTGATCAGCATTTTGTAAAGCGTAAGCGACAAAACAGACTTATGGCAGTGGCCATTGAAAATCCGGGCATGTTATGCGTTGGTATTGATGAGGCAACAGCTATACTTGTAAAGAATGGTGTTGCTGAAGTAATAGGTGACAGCCAAGTAGTAGTAGTTGTGAATAGCAAAAAGAATCGCAAAGATTATAAAGGTAAGTTGGGTGCAACCGGTATGCGTCTTGATTTACTGGTGCCTGGTGATACCTTTAAAATATTCTAGTTAGTTAAAGTTTTAGACACACACCATGTTGTTAAACTTCTCTGTGAATTTTGGGTAGTTTGAAAGTTATCGCTGTAAATTCATTTACGCGACTTTGTAATTCTATTGAGCCGCCTAAGCTTTCAACACTGTGTTTCACTAAATACAGATTAAATCCTTTACCGGTACGATGTGTATGAAAGCGTTTATACGGTGTAAATAATTCATGGCGATGTTTATCAAGATCAATACCCAGCCCATTGTCATGCATTATAAAGGTATAGAACTCTTCATCTGATTTAACAGAAATGGTAACTTTAGATGGTTTGGTTTCGTCTCGAAACTTTAGGGCATTTAGGAGTAGCTGATCAATAATACTCCGTAAATAATTTCGCGAAGTGAATATGTTTTTTTCTTCAGTTAGTAATTCGAATTTTACTTCACTCTCCGCTTGTTCAATTTCTTTCCGTAAACCTGTTTGTATTTCGTTCAGTAAGCTATCAATAGCTAGCCACTCAAGCTGCACACGAATACCCAATGAAGCTTCAAAGATCTTACTAATATCTCTAATGGTTTGATCCACCTCAGTAATACTAATACCCAACCGATCAATAATTTGTTGAAGTTCATCTTCTGATAATTGGAGTGATAATAAGTTGCGCAGTCCCATAATTCGGGCTACTGGCCCACGTAAGTCATGCGATACTAAGTATGCAAATTGAGCTACTTGGTGTTGGCGCTCAATAATTTCATCTGTTCGTGTTTTTACCTGATCAATAAGTTCTTGATTGTGTTTTTTGATTTCTTGATTTTGATGTTGGATGGTTCGATCTGCTTTTTTTAAGTTTTCTAAAACAGTAGCGAGCTCTTCATTTTTTTCATTGAGCTCTTGATTCTTCTCTAAAATAACCAGTTGTTTTTCCTTTATCTTTTTTGCTGTTCGCACTTTTAGTGAGATCGTAAATGCTAGGCCAGCAATAGAGAGTAAGAGAAAGGCAATAATACTCATGTATATGGATTGCCGAGCGCGCTGCCGTTCTACTTCAATTTGTAATTGTGCCTCTTTTTGGAGGATATCAAGAGCAACTTGCTTTTGTAAAAGCTCTTCGCGATTGTACAGTTGGTTTAAGCTATCTTGTATAAGGGTCTTTTTTTTGAAGTTCCGCAAAGCGCCCACTTCGTTGCCTTGAATTGAATCTAATAAAAATGAAAGTTGATAATACTGAATTTTACCTGTAGCAAATTCGATGGTGTCTAAGTGCTTATTGAGTTCAGCTAATGTACGTTCTACCTGCTTAAATTGATTACCACGAATTTCTATATCTGCTAGTTGCGTTAGTAAGTTCGCAGTAGCTCGAACTTTATTGTAAGATAACGACAACGTCAAGCCCTCATTAAATTTCTCAATCGCTTTTTCAATGTGGCCAAGTCCTACATGGGCAACCCCTAATTCTAAGTAAACTTCGGTTAGTATTTCGCTTTTTAAATCGAGTGCTATTTTTTCCGCATCAAGAAGCATCGCCAATGCATAATCATACTTTTTAAAATTGTTGTATACGGTGCCCATATTTAATTGTGCAGATAGTAGTTCTCGTGGACTTCCAATTTTATTTCTAATTTCGAATGATTTGGTATGATATTCCATCGATTTTTCAAACCACGCTTGTTCCTCAAAAAGAATTCCCAAGTTTTTGTAGGCATATGACATGCCCACCGAATCATTAATCGATTCGCAGACCTTTAATGAGAGACAATATAAGTCATGTGCCTTTGTGTAGTAGCGCATGTCTCGATAAACATTGCCCAAATTATTATAGACAATGCTTAAACCTGTTTGCCATCGTAATTCTTGACTAATTTCAAGTGATTTATTGAGATGATAAAGTGCCAGCGACTCATGGCTACCCATAG
>CAYNKN010000364.1:0-3603 GCA_964397805.1 uncultured Chryseolinea sp.
TTGATAACATAATTGATTTAAAATTAGAAATTTGAAATTCGGATTCTTACCCCACACTCCCTTCAAGTGTCAATGCCAAAAGCTTTTGCGCCTCAACTGCAAATTCCATCGGAAGCTGGTTCAGAACCTCTTTGGCATAGCCATTCACTATTAGTGCTACTGCATCCTCGGTACTGATTCCCCTTTGGTTGCAATAGAATAATTGGTCCTCACCGATTTTGGAAGTAGTGGCCTCGTGTTCGACTTTGGCTGTTGAATTTTGGATATCTATATATGGGAAAGTATGGGCACCACAACGGTCACCCATCAATAAAGAATCACATTGAGAAAAATTCCTTGCATTCGAAGCCCTTTTCATTACCTGAACTTGGCCTCTGTAAGAATTCTGAGATTTACCTGCTGAAATACCCTTGGAAACGATCCTTGAACGGGTATTTTTTCCGATATGGATCATTTTGGTTCCTGTGTCAGCTTGTTGGTAATTGTTGGTGACGGCTACTGAATAAAATTCCCCGATTGAATAATCTCCTTTTAAAATACAGGAAGGATATTTCCAGGTAATGGCCGATCCGGTTTCAACTTGTGTCCAAGAAATTTTTGAATTATCGCCAAAGCACATACCGCGCTTGGTCACAAAATTATAGATACCACCTTTACCTTGTTTATCGCCAGGGTACCAGTTCTGTACTGTAGAGTATTTTACTTGTGCGTCTTTCATCGCATAGATTTCAACAACAGCAGCGTGTAATTGATTTTCATCGCGCATGGGAGCTGTGCAACCTTCTAAATAACTAACATAAGATCCTTCATCAGCAACAATAAGGGTTCTCTCAAATTGACCTGTGTTGGCCGCATTAATTCTAAAATAGGTAGAAAGCTCCATGGGGCATCTTACCCCTTTTGGAATGTAACAGAAAGACCCATCGGTGAAAACAGCAGCATTAAGTGCCGCAAAGTAATTATCATTTACGGGTACAACAGAACCCATATATTTTTTGATGAGTTCGGGGTGCTTTTGCACGGCTTCACTAAAAGAACAGAAAATGATTCCGAGCTCGCCTAGTGTTTCTTTGAAAGTAGTAGCAACTGAAACGCTATCAATAACGGCATCTACGGCAATACCAGTTAAGCGTTTTTGTTCGGTTAGTGAAATGCCCAGCTTTTTGAAAGTTTCAATAAGTTCCGGATCAACATCTTCCAGATTTTTAGGAGCTACTTTTTGCTTAGGAGCCGAGTAATAAATAACATCTTGATAATTGATAGCAGGGTAGGAAACGTTAGGCCAGCTTGGCTCTTTCATTTTCGTCCATTGCTTGTAGGCATCTAATCGCCATGCTAGGAGCCAATCTGGTTCGTTCTTCTTAGCTGAAATAAATCGTATGATATCCTCGTTTAGACCCTTCGGAGCCGAGTCAGTCTCCATTTCGGTAGACCAACCATGCTCGTATTCTTTGGAGGTGAATTCTTCTAGTACCTGATTGTCTTTACTCATAGATGCCTATTTAGACTAATTTTAAACAGTCCACAAAAGTAAAACAAAAAAGGCACTCCAAGGTTCAAAAACGCATTTATTACCTACATAACTTTCAGATTTATATCCACAACTGAACTAAGTCAGGTTAAGACTACGATCTAAGCTTTCTTCCAGCGAAATCATGGTTTCTGTTCGTTCAATACCTTCCACCTGTTGAATCTTATCATGTAGAACTTGCTTCAAATGGTTGGTGTCTTTGCAGTGTATTTTAGTAAACATGCTATAATTACCCGTTGTATAGTGAATGTTGGTAATTTCTGGGATGGCTTTAAGTTTAGCCATTACTTGATCATAGAGCGCACTTTTTTGAAGGAAAATGCCAATAAAGGCGGTTATATCGTAGCCCAGTTTTGCATAGTTTACTTTAAGTGTAGTTTTTTCGACAATACCTGCATCTTCTAATTTATTCATTCGAACGTGAACCGTTCCGCCCGATACGAATGCCTTCTTGGCTACTTCTGTATAAGGTTTTTTAGCGTCTTGCATCAGGATTTCAAGAATCTTTAAATCGACATTGTCAACTTTATAATTTTCTGCCATAATGAATTATGTGTTTTTGTTAATATTCAAAAATATGAAACTATTTTAAAAATCATCTAATTATTCAATTACTTTGTTGTTTCAACGAGTAGTTATTGTGTTACTTTGTTGAAGATTTAACAATCACCACACGCACTCACTTACCGCACACCACATCATATTGTAGGGTGTTGAAACTTGGCAGACAAGCCCTCCGGTCTCGGGGGTGGAGGTTCCAGAAGTTTACTTCTGGATAGGATAAAGTCCAGCCTTTGGCGACCTAACTGCTCCGTGGAGGTTCGAACCCTCCCCCTACAGCAAACCACACACACACACACCACAACATATTGTAGAGTGTTGAAATTTGGCAGACATGCCCTCCGATCTCGGGGGTGGAGGAAAGGTACAAAGTGATGCTCCAGATCTTGTTTCGTAGTTCACATAACTAGATCCGGACAAAACCTAACCGCTCCGTGGAGGTTCGACCCCTCCCTCTACAGCTAGCTCAGTTTAGGTTAATGAGTTATTCAGAGCTGCCCGTTCCCAAGCAATTGGGAGCGGGTTTTTTATTTTATCCGCTACTCCCGGCAATACCTTTCAAAAGAAAATTTACTTCTTTTTCCGCAAATTACTATTGATTTGATGGCAAACAATCGTTTGCTTTGAAATCTATACTGTTGAGATCAAAATTAAGTAGCGAAATTCATAAAAATGTAATCGCTAATTAGTTGGTTCAACTTAAATCTAACTTAAACGATAACGCTTAGCACAACAGATCATGAACGAATTTCCTTGGCTTAAGAATTACCCTGCTGGTATAGCTCACGACATTAAACTTTATGAGTATGATTCGCTTATTGGGCTTTTTGAGGCAAGTTGCCAAAAGTATAGCGACCGTGTGGCTTTTGAGAATATGGGTAAAGCGCTTACCTATGCTGAGTTAGATGTTCTGTCACGAAATTTTGCTGCCTTTCTGCAAAACGATTTAGGATTAAAAAAAGGTGAACGCATTGCTATACAAATGCCCAACCTACTTCAGTTTCCTATTGCGTTTTTTGGGGCACTTCGGGCAGGTTTAATTGTTGTAAATACAAATCCATTGTACACGGCTCGCGAAATGGAACATCAATTTAAAGATGCAGAAGTATCGGCCATTGTTATAGTTACCAACTTTGCGCATAATCTGGAAAAAATTATAGGCAATACTCCCATCAAACATGTTATCACTACCGAGCTAGGCGATATGTTGGGTGGGTTAAAAGGTGCTATTGTAAACTTTGTGGTGAAATACATTAAAAAAATGGTTCCGCCATTTCATTTGAAAAATGCTATTTCTTTTAAACATGCTTTACAGATTGGCGCTAATCAATCCGTAGAAAAAAGAGACGTTAAAATAGATGATATCGCAGTACTACAATATACGGGAGGCACAACTGGCGTATCAAAAGGTGCTCAACTTTCGCATGGCAATATTGTAGCCCATAATTCTATGATTAGTGAGTGGTTCAGACCATTTATTAAGCCAGAGACACGCGACATCATGATTACAG
>CAYNKN010000365.1:0-3602 GCA_964397805.1 uncultured Chryseolinea sp.
TAAAAAAAATACTTTCTGAAACACTGTCCACTTACCAAAAGGCATATGCGTTAACAATTGTGTATAGGAAAATTATGTCTTATATACCTTTATTACACCCCTAAGGTAGTAGCTCAAATGCTCTTATCAAAATAAATAAGTCGCTATTCATCAATGTGTTACAAATACAATGTGGGGTGTCAACAAAAAAACTCTTACCAGCCTTACAGGTCTTCTCATTTCAATATAAACCTTAACACCTATTTGGGAAAAAGACTCGAATCGATATTCGGTATCACCTTTAACGCATTTTTATAGTATATCTTTTTTAATACATCATCAGGTAAATCTAATCCATACATCCGCCAAAAAGCATGGTATCGTTTATGATAAGGAAAGTAATCATCTGCGGTTTCCAATACCCTAAAGTAGGTGGTGTACTCCTCAGGCATCCACGAATCTTTACCAAACATTACCCGATCTTGATACTTTATTAAAAACGCTCTGGCTATACGCGGCTGTCGGCCTAACTCGGCTATCACAGCTCCTATCTCAGTATACATATTCGGAAACTCGTCCATCAGCTCGCCTAGTTTTTTTAAGTCGCTTCCGTACCATCCCAAATGTGCATTAATAAACTTCGTCTTTGGGTGCTTTCTAAAAACAGCATGTTGCTCGGCTATAATAGTCTCCCATGAAACCGGGTCGTTATCATGTCGTCTTCCCGGATGCAACTTTAGTTCTAGCCAACGTTCATTGTTACTGTCTATAGGTTGCCAAAATTGTTTCGGGTCGGCAGCATGAATTAATACCGGTATCCCTAACGCGCCACACTTGGCCCATATAGGGTCAATGCGCGGATCATCAATACGCACCCTGTTTCCCTTACTGTCTTGCGTAAACATGCCCAAACTTTTGTAAATCTTCAATCCGTTTGCGCCCTTCTTCACATCATCTTCCAATTGCTTCAACATGCGCGCTTGCCACTGCGCATCATCAATAGCTGCAAAATCCATGTTCGTAAAAACAATCAGTCTGTTCGTGTTTGTCTTCTTTACATTTTCAAGCGATTTTTCTAAATGTTCTGTACTGCCACGCCCTCGGCCACTTAAGTTTACCATCACCGCCATGTTAAGCTTATCCATTTCTCTCAACAAGGCATTAAGATCTTGCGTAGGCATATTAAATTGATGGTTGTGTACATCAATAAACGGATACTTCGCGCGTGTAAGTTTATGCTCGGGAACTACTAATGTTGATGGCGGATCGTACAACTCAAAATCCATCTTCAAATCCAGCGGTCGCTCTTGTGCCTCCACACTTACTCCATAAAAAAGAAACGCAGCGGTAAGTATTCTCTTTATCATACGCATCAAAATAGTTTGCGCAAGATACGGTGATTCACGCATCGCTGTTACAAAATTTTTCAGACGGTATTTTCTCCTTAACTTGCTCTCCACATTATTAATCATTGCACGAATGTCTACTGTCTCATTTTCAAAAATAATTTTCTTCACCCTTCTACCTATAACACTCTGGGCACAAGATGCAAAACTAGAATCGGCTAAAAAGAAATTTGAATCCACCGATTTTGCAGGAGCAAAAAAGGATGTTACCCAATTACTCACCACACAACCAGGCAACAAAGAAGCACTTATCTTGCGTGGTAGGGTACACTTGGCGTTAGCCGATTTCTACGGAGCTGTTGGCGATTTTAATCGAGTGTTAGAGCTAGACTCTACGATAGCCGAGGCCTTTAATTTTAGAGGAGAAGCTAAAATGGCTTTGACCGATGATGATGCCGCTATTGCTGATTTCACACAAGCCATAAAACTAAATTCAAAGTATGCCGATGCATATACCAATCGTGGGTTAGCACGCTACAATATAGAAGATCTTCAAGATGCCTACTTCGATTTTTCTAAAGCGTTGGAGTTAGGCCCTGCCGATGCCGACAAGTATTTTAACAGAGGTGTAACCAAAGCCGAACTCGGAGAATTTATCAGCGCCATTGATGATTATACTAAAGCTATCGAATTGGATAAAACAGATGCTAGCTTATTTAACTATCGCGGTGTTGCTTATTACAATGTCGGACAATTAGATAAAGCCATTGCTGATTATACCGAGTCGATTAAACTAGATGCAACCGATCCGCAAAAATTTGAAAACCGCGCTTTAGCAAAAGGAGCGAAAGAAGATTTTAAAGGAGCTGTAGATGATTACACACATGCCATTACGTTAGATCCCGAAGAACCCGAAACATTTAATTTACGCGGTGTTACGCGATACAATTTGGAAGATCACGAAGGGGCTATTTCCGATTACACCAAGGCGATTGAACTCGATGCTACAAACCCTGTGTATTTTGATAACCGCGCACTAAGTAAAACAGCAAAAAACGATTTAGCCGGAGCCGTTGAAGATTACTCCTCCTCTATTTTGTTATATCCTACCGATCCGGAAACATACTTTCAGCGCGCGCTCGTTAAACTGGCTATGAATAATAAATACGATGCGTGTCTTGATTTTAAACGTGCCGAAGATTTAGGATCGGCTGAAGCCAAAGTTGCTGTGAAAAAAAATTGCAAATAAAATCGCAGCTTAACCTAATTATTGTTGAGATGATGTTTACTATAATCTATAACCATTAGTTACCATTAAATGAAGATTGCTGTTATCGTAAACGGAATCTCGCTCGATAAAAAGATTCTCTATTCCAAAATTCTCCCTCCACTTCAAGCAGCTTTTCAAGTTGATGTTTGGGAAACCAAAACAACCAATGATGCCATATCATTAGCGAGTAAGGCAACAGACAAACGCTACGACATTATTATTGCTGCAGGTGGCGATGGCACATTAAATCAGGTAGTGCATGGAGTTTTTTCATCGCGCGAAAACACAAGCTATTTGCCCATAGTAGGGTTAATTCCTATTGGCACTGGCAACGACTTTGCGCGAGGAAGCGGAATTACTACCAACAGTCATACACTTATCGAAAAAATTAAATCTGCTTCTTTTCAACCAGTAGATATCGGACAAGTAGTTTACACGCATGCTTCTGGAGATGTAGGTACACGCAATTTTATAAACGTAGCCGATTTGGGTATGGGCCCCGAGGTCGTTCAAAAAGTGTTAGCCAGCGATCGGTTTTTCGGTTCGCAAGTAGCCTACTTCCGTGCTATTATCAGTACGTTTTTTCACTACAAGCCTATGGTTGTCTCTGCTACCAGTACCGATTGGCATTGGCAAGGAAAACTTAGAACACTAGCTGTTGCTAACAATAAATATTACGGCCAAGGATTGTGCATTGCTCCCGATGCAAAGACCAACGATGGACTCTTTCAGGTTTTTATTTGTGGAAATGTTTCCGTGTTTGATTTCATTCGCTACTCCGGAAAACTCAGACGTGCAAAAAAAATTACACATCCAGAAGTACGCTACCAACAAACCAAGCACCTCGAGCTAACAAGTCAATCGCCATGCGCTATTGAAGCCGATGGCGAATTTCTAGGTTGGCTTCCGGCCACCGTTAAGATTATGCCTAACACATTGCGCTTCATACTGTAGAAAGCGGGCTGATATTGAAATTATTTTCCAATTAAAATATATGTGAATTCAAC
>CAYNKN010000366.1:0-3588 GCA_964397805.1 uncultured Chryseolinea sp.
GGTAAATCACTATCCATCTCAACTTTCTGGAGGCGAACAGCAACGTGTGGCTATGGCCAGAGCATTTATTACCGATCCAAAAATTCTTTTTGCAGATGAACCTACCGGAAACCTAGACGAAGAAAACGCACATCACATTACAGATTTATTATTTAGGATGAATAAGGAGCAAGGTACTACGTTGGTTTTAGTGACACATAATTTGGAATTGGCGCAGCGCACACAACGGATTCTGCGCATGCGTGGTGGTAAGCTAGCCGAAGAAATTAGTATGATGCACGAGGCTTAAAATTTAAACAACTACAAACTCAAAAGCTTATTACCCGTATTCATGATGTTGGAATATAAAATACAAATTGTTCGTAAGGTTAGATCTATTTTTAGTGATAGTTGGGTATGGCGTATGGCATGGCGAGATGCTAAAAGAAATTTCTCACGACTCTCACTTTTTGTCGCTTCGTTGATAACTGGTATCGCTGCCGTTGTTTCTTTAGATTCGCTGAATCATACCTTACAAAATGATATCAATAGAAATGCAAAAGAATTATTAGGTGCCGATTTAGTGGTTAATGGGGACAAACGATTTTCAGAAACATTATTAGCGGCATTCGACTCAACTAAATTAACGCAGGCAGCAGAGGCTGATATGGCTTCGATGGTGCTTTTTATTAATAGCGGCCAATCACGCCTTATCCGGTTAGTGGCGTTGTCTGGTCCGTTTCCTTTTTATGGTACCATTGAAACGCAACCTGCTGATGCATACCCAAAAATGAAAACGGGTTCTTTCGCTATGCTAGACGAAACACTGGCCAGTCAATACGAAGTGAGTTCTGGTGATTCTATACGCGTAGGTAAAAGTGTGTTTGTCGTATCGGGTGTGGTTACTAAAATACCCGGAGGCGGTGGTATCATGGCTTCGTTTACACCATCGGTTTATATTGCTATGAGTGCGCTAGACTCTACCGGGTTGGTGCAATTTGGAAGTCGGGTAAGTTATAAGCAATTTTTTAAAACAATCGATGAAGCCGAAGCAGAGGCTACTATAAAATCGCTTGAGCCCTTACTTAAAAAGAATGGCCATTCGTATGAAACAGTAGCGCGCAGAAAAGAAGGATTGGGTAAAGGATTTATGTCTATTTATCAGTTCTTTTCTTTACTGGCTTTTGTAGCACTTATTTTAGGATGTATAGGAGTAGCGAGTTCGGTACATATTTATGCTAGAGAAAAACGCGATGAAGTGGCTGTGCTCCGTTGTGTAGGTTCTTCCGGCTGGCAAGCATTCAATATTTATTTCATACAAATTTTTATACTCGGTATCATCGGCAGTATTATCGGATCGTTAGTAGGATTAGTCATTCAGCAATTAATGCCGTTGCTGTTAAAGGGTATCATTCCATTTGAGATTGGTTTTAGTATCTCTTGGAAATCGGTACTGATGGGTGTACTTATTGGTACGATCGTTTCCATTTTGTTTTCCATACTTCCATTGGTATCGGTTAGGTTTGTGCCACCACTAACGGTGTTACGTTCGGGTATTTCTTCGGTTCGTATATTTTCTAAAACTAAGTGGGCGGCCATTATACTAATCATTATTTTCCCCATAGCTTTTGCGGCCATTCAAGCACGCAGTTTAATTACCGGTGTGTTTTTCTTTTTAGGGTTAGCGGTAGCATTAGGTTGCCTCACGCTAGTAGCCATAGCGTTACTATATCTCGTGCGAAAGTTTTTCCCATCACAAGCGGGGTTTATTCTTCGGCATTCATTGGCCAGCTTATTCCGACCGAATAATCAAACGCATGTTTTGTTAGTTACTATTGGGTTGGGCGCGTTTATTATTTCAACATTAAATATTGTTGAGCAGAGTATGCTGAGTCAGGTGGAGTTTGCCGGACAAGAAAATCAGTCGAATACAATTTTGTTTGATATCCAACCCGAACAAAAGGAAGGTGTAATTACGCTAATGAAAGAAAATAATTTTGAGGTAAATCAAGTAGTACCCATTATTACTTGTCGGATTAGTGAAGTGAATGGAAAATTAGTAGAGGAAATACAAAAAGATACGATTAACCGGCCACCCAACTGGGCACTGACACGTGAGTATCGGGTTACCTATCGCGATAGCTTACATGTTTCTGAAAAATTATTGAAAGGTGAGTTGCAACATAAAAAGGCTGGAGCAGACTCTATCTGGATTACGATTTCGGAAAGTATGCAAGAATCGTTAAAAGTTTCTATTGGCGACTCCATTACTTTCGATGTGCAAGGTGTGCCCATGAAAACATTTATCAGTGGCATTCGCGAAGTGGAATGGTCTAACGATCCGCCTAATTTTATTTTTGTATTTCCGTTAGGTGTTCTGGAAGATGCCCCTCAAATTTTTGTAACGGCTACACGCATAACCGATCAACAAGAAGCAAATCGTTTTCAACACCAATTAGTTACTGCTTATCCAAATGTATCGCTCATCGATTTACGATTAATATTAAGTACGGTTAATGACCTGTTTAATAAGCTCGGTTTAATTATTCGATTTCTCGCGCTGTTCAGTATAATTACCGGTTTAGTGGTTTTGGCTGGAGCCGTTATGAATAGTAAATTTTTACGCATTAAAGAAAATGTTTTATTGCGTACACTCGGTGCGCGCACATGGCAAATCACTAAAATTACCTTGATTGAATATGCTTGGTTAGGCTTGTTTTCTGCACTTACCGGTATTGGCTTATCTATGGGGAGTGGATTTTTGCTAACTCGGTTTTTCTTTGATATTACTTTTGCATTCGATGGACTCGAACTGGTTACCATTGGCGTTGGGGTGGTATTGCTCACCATGGCTATTGGGTGGTTTAATTCGCGTGAGGTAATTACAACACCACCATTGCAAGTATTGCGAAAAGAGAGCTAGTTTGTGCCCATTTTGTGTCTGTTTACCGGGCGAAATCGCGTAAAGCAAATGCATTCAATTTACTATCTTGTCGGCCTTGGAGAGTTTACAAATTATTGGGGTATGCGTGTTTTTGGTGTGGTGTATTTTGTTTTTTTGAGTCTGGTATCCTTGGCGGATAATCATCCTAAACCGGGCATTCATTTTATTGAGAACAAAAATCAATGGTCGCGCGATATTCATTTCTCCACCTTGGTTGATCAGGGACTAGTAAATTTTTATACCGATAAAATTCAATTTGTATTTCATGAGCAAGTTTCTTCTTTCTCAGAAAAGGAAAAGGAATTAACACCACATAATCTTAACGAAGCAGGACATTCTCCACAAGCATCTGCTTCGCTTCAAGGGCATCTATACAACATATATTTTGTCAATCACAATACGCAGGTTCAGGTTGTGGGTCGCGATGAGTCGGTAACACGCTATAACTATTTTTTGGGTGATGATCCTTCATATTGGGCGGCTGATGCCAAAGCGTATACTTCCCTGGTTTATCAAGATGTGTATTGTGGTATCGACATGCATTACTATCCTGAAAAAGGAAGGTTAAAATATGAGTGGATTGTGGCGCCACAAGTTGATCCGTCACAAATTACACTTCGCTACGAAGGAGTTGATCAGCTCTTTATTGAAAACGAAAATCTGTA
>CAYNKN010000367.1:0-3568 GCA_964397805.1 uncultured Chryseolinea sp.
GTACTAGCAGAAATTATTAAGCGCCTGAAAAGAAAGGCTACGCAAAGTCAGGAGTCGTTAGGTCGAATTGTAAATATTTTAGATGAGACCTTTGGAGGCATGCGTGTAGTTAAAGCATTTAATGCACGCAATTTTGTTTTAGCAAAAATTGATGCTGAAACGAGTTATCACCGAAAGGTAAATTTATCAATTGCGCGTAAGAATGAATTGGCATCACCGGTATCAGAAACATTGGGAGTGGTAATTGTTGCGGGCATCTTATACTTTGGTGGCTCGCTGGTGTTAGGTAAAAACTCTTCACTAAGTCCAGGAGAATTTTTAGGTTTCTTAGGCATCTTTGCTTCGGTTATACAGCCAGCAAAAAACTTCTCCAATGGTATTACTTCAGTACAGAAAGGAACTGTTTCAGCTCAACGAATTTTTTCCGTTATCGATACGGAGCCTGTCATAAAAAACAAACCAGATGCAAAACCACTTAGCGCTTTTGAAAACGAAATTGAGTTTAAAAATGTAAGCTTTGCCTATGATAAGGAAGCTGTATTAAAAGATATTAACCTCACGATTAAAAAAGGTAGTACCATTGCTTTGGTGGGGCCATCTGGTGGTGGTAAGTCAACCTTAGCGGATTTGGTACCTCGCTTTTATGACCCTACCCATGGAGCAGTTTTGTTAGATGGTATTGCGTTAACCGATTATGATGTAGAATCCCTCCGACAACAAATGGGTGTAGTAACGCAAGAGTCTATTTTATTTAATGATACTATCTTTAACAACATCGCCTTTGGCATGCCTCACGTTAAGGAAGAAGATGTTATCGATGCCGCGAAGGTGGCGAATGCACATGATTTTATTTTGCAAACCGAGCAGGGATATCAAACACTTATTGGCGAGCGCGGTTCCAAGTTATCTGGAGGGCAACGCCAGCGTTTAAGTATAGCGCGCGCTGTATTAAAAAATCCGGCCATTTTAATTTTAGATGAAGCCACCTCAGCGTTAGATTCCGAATCAGAACGATTGGTACAGGATGCCTTAAATAAGTTGATGAAAAACAGAACATCAATTGTCATTGCTCACCGACTCAGCACTATTCAACATGCCGATGAAATCATTGTGATTCAAGATGGGCAGGTAGCCGAGCGTGGCAACCACGAGGTGCTGGTGAGGCAACAGGGTCTCTATAAAAAGCTTACGGAGATTCAAAAGGTTTAGTGTCTTATCTTACTATGCTGTAATCTAGGTTTTCACAATTAAATTTTTTCAATACCTTTAGTAAGTTAAGTACGTAAAAGCCCTACTTTATCATGAAGAACTCCCGCTATATAAGTTTTGGTTTACTACTCATCTTTCAGTTGGGGGTGCTCGCCATGTCAATGTATATTGATAGTCTGACATCAAGTAATGATCTGGGAGGGCTATTTAATATTTCTAAGTACTCTTACATTTTTAAGTACATATCGTTTATCGGCATTGGTTTGGTGATTTATAACTTCATTGTTATCTACCTTGACTTACGTCATGATCAAAAAAATAAAGAAAAGTTAGAACACGAACTCAATACGTTGAAGGCTAAATTGTTCGATCTTCAGGAAGCAGCAAAAAAAGAGATGTCTGCAATAAAGCCTTCCGAGAAAGCATAAGTAAGTATACTAATCAGTTAGCAAAATATGGTGGCAAAAACCTTTGGCGGAGCCGTACACGGGGTTGATGCCAGAACGATTATGGTGGAGGTTAGTGTAGGGCAAGGCACGAAATTTTTTATGAGTGGCTTACCCGATAATGCCGTAAAAGAAAGCCAGCATCGGGTGGAATCAGCATTGAAGAGTGCTGGGTTTTTTATGCCAAGAAATAAAACCGTTGTTAACCTGGCACCAGCCGATATTCGTAAAGAAGGTTCTGCATACGATCTATCTATTGCGGTGGGTGTACTTAAAGCATCCGGACAAATTACCAGCGAAAAATTATCGCAGTTCATTATTATGGGCGAGCTTACCTTAGACGGTACGTTGCGACCTATAAAAGGTGTACTACCAATTGCTATTCAGGCAAGACGAGAAGGCTTTAATGGATTTATTTTACCAACCGACAATGCACGTGAAGCAGCTATTGTGAATAACCTAGATGTATTTCCAGTAGCAACACTTCGCGAAGCCATTGATTTTTTAGAGGATAAAATTTCCATACCCTCATTACAAGTTGATACGCGTGAGGTCTTTGCTAATAAGTTAAATTATTATGATACTGATTTTAAAGATGTACAGGGCCAGGAGAACATAAAGCGTGCGATGGAAATTGCCGCAGCGGGAGGACATAATGTAATTATGATCGGACCGCCCGGTGCAGGTAAAACTATGTTGGCTAAACGACTGCCTACTATTTTGCCACCACTAAGTTTGGCGGAAGCATTAGAAACTACCAAGATACATTCGGTTGCCGGGCGAATTGGTAAAGATGCTACGTTACTTACTACACGACCATTTCGAAGCCCGCATCATACTATTTCAGATGTTGCCTTAGTTGGGGGTGGGGGTAATCCGCAGCCTGGAGAAATTTCGTTGGCCAATAATGGTGTACTTTTTCTTGATGAACTTCCGGAGTTTAAACGCACTGTATTAGAAGTAATGCGCCAACCCATGGAGGAAAGAAGAGTTACTATATCGCGAGCAAAAGTTTCGATGGAGTATCCAGCTAATTTTATGCTAGTAGCCAGTATGAATCCATGTCCGTGTGGGTACTACAATCATCCAGAAAAGGAATGTGTATGCGGGCCGGGCATTGTGCAGCGATACTTAAGTAAAATCAGTGGTCCACTATTAGATCGGATCGATTTGCATGTGGAGGTAGTACCCGTTGGTTTTGATGAGATGACGGCCAATCGAAAAACAGAAACCAGCGAAGAAATTCGTGCGCGTGTTGTTCGTGCCAGGGAGATTCAGACTGCACGCTTTGCAGAACACCCAGAGGTTTATTGTAACGCCATGATGCCATCGAATATGGTAAAGAAAATTTGCGTGATAAACGATGCTGGCAAGGCACTGTTGAAAACCGCTATGGAAAGACTCGGACTTTCAGCGCGTGCCTACGACAGAATTTTAAAAGTATCGCGCACTGTAGCCGATTTAGCAGGCACTGAAGAAATTAAAATTGAACACTTGGCAGAAGCGATTCAGTACCGAAGCCTCGATCGCGAAGGTTGGGCGGGGTGATTTTTATTAGGGATGGGTTAAAACCCTTTTATTGATGTTAGGATTAATGAGATTTGTTGGAATTGTTAAATCTGCATTTTATGAATTGTTATTGTGTTGGAATTTTTTAAATGTGATGGGTTAAAACCCATCCCTATTGAATTTGGGATAATGAGATTTTATCAAAATGGTTGAATTTGTTAATATCTGCTTTTTGAATTGCCTCCTGCTTCTGAATTGCCTCCTGCTTCAGCAGGAGGAAGCCAAATCATTATTCTTTAAATCTTTCAAATCCATATTTGCTAATAAATTCAGTATGCTCTTCTTGAAATGTTTTCTTTCGATGGTGCTCTTCTTGTTTCTTAATGTATTCCCGAACAGTATGT
>CAYNKN010000368.1:0-3568 GCA_964397805.1 uncultured Chryseolinea sp.
ACAGGTGAAATTAATTCAGCACATGGCCCATTGCGTACCACCGCACGAAACTCATAGGATCCCGGTGTTAAGGTAGGCCCAGGACTAATGGTATTACCAGAAGCGGGTCCGGCATACGTAACAAAAGTTGCTGAGGGGAGCGTTCGTTGTTCCCATCGGACAATTGCACCAATATTACCCCCTAAAGTAAGCGTTGCATTTCCACCTTCACAAATATCGGTTGGACCGGTTATGGTTCCTGCTACGGTTTCTCGGTAAATCCGAACTGTAAAATTTCGGGTAACCGGGCAGTTTGGTGCGTTTGCATATCGCCTTGTAACCGAAACAGTACGATCAACAAACAAGGCTCCTCCAAAAGCACCCACATTTACATTAAAGGTTGCCGAGTTAGCTGTAGTTGCACCAACTGTTACACCCCCAGCACCATTAAATTGATACTGGGTAGCCCCACCAAACGTAGTGGTAACAGGACCCGGAAGTACTATCGTAAATGAACTGTTATTACAAATTTCTGCCGGTGGAGCTGTCGTGGGATTGGGAACGGTTAGTGCTTCACGAATGGTTCGGGTAATCGGAATGCGCGGACTTTCACAATTTAGTGCGTTGGCTATATTGGGGCGATAACTTGCCCATACTTTGTATTCACCTGCAGTAGTATTATTGGTATAACCCGGTACAATGGTTACCGGACGATTAGTTTGGTTAACTCCCGAACTAATGAGAACACCTGGTGCATCGGGAGTGCCCGGTACATTACGATACCAGAACACCGTAGCTCCGGCCGGAACGCCACCTAAGTTAAAGTTATCGGGTGTTGTGCCACTGCATACTGTTTGGTTGTTACTAGTAGGTGGAGCAGGTTGGGCGACTACTACAATCTCAGCAAACTCTTCAACAGGTGGTCTACCTGCTGTAAATTGGTTACAGAAGTTCCAATAATCCATACGAATACGAAATCGCTCCCCAACCTGTGCTGTTGCCGGAATAGTAATAATTTGTGTGGTCGCTGTAGGGAAACCTGAGTTAAGGGTGGGCTCAGTTGATGCATCGACAGTGCCATTAAATGGAAAGGTTTGTGGTACACCTGCGATGCGTACCGGCCCCGTAATGGTATTGGTAACACCATATGCAAATCTTCTCCAACGTTGTCTGTTATTAGGGCCTTGAATAAGTTCTGGGGGAACGCAATTTAAGGTAGAGCGATCGGTGAAGGTAACATTTGTTTCAACCCCGGCACAAACTTCATAAACGTTAACACCCGTTACCGTTTCTTCTAAGCGTAGCTGACCTGTATTTTCATCATCGGTATTCCAACGCACAAATCGTGGAGGCGTACCCAGTGAAGCTGTACATTCCGTTCCATTAAAAACTAGTCTAACCGTAGGAATATACTCACATCGTACGTTAGGTCCATTGGGTGGAAAATTGTGTGTTCGGGTAGCAAAAAAACGATTTCCACCCAGATTAGTAGCAGGAATAGTTTCAAGAGCTGATCCGTCATTCCAGTCAATTCGAAACTGAATTGTTCCAGAAGGATCAATATTGGTAATATCAATTTCCATTAGCGCGGGCTGAATGGGCGTATTGGCACATAGTGTACCGTTATCACGATTTAAAATACCACCCCCGAAAAGACCTGAGCCGTCAGCACCATTACAACCTTGAGCAAAACTTTGCTGAGTAGTCAGAAGAGATAACGCTAAAAGAAAAAAGCTTACAAAAAAATTAATGGGTAAACGTTGGGGCATGCGCAAAGGCGTTTAAAAATTGCGAATTAAACAGTTTTTACAAATTAAGCCAAACACACCAAGCGGTTGCTTCACCAATAGACAAACCTGTATTCGAATTAAAAAATTAAAGTAACCCTCAAAACCAGTTTAAAAAATTAATCGATGGCTAAAGGTATTAATAGTTCGGGAGAATGCAAACTTGGTGACCCGCCATGCTCTTTGCTTGAAAACTAACCTATCATTTTTGATCTGGTACCAGAACGAAATATGATTAACCACTGAGTGCACCAAGTAGGCACAAAGTTCACCATAAAAAGGAGGTGATTGAATTACGTTGAGCCCCTGCCTTTCGGAAGGCAGGCTTTGTGTAAACCTTTGTGCTCTTCGTGGTTTTTGCATTTCTATTTTTTTAACGCACAGATGCCTGCCTGTCGGCATACAGAATTTATTATCATACTTTTGGGCGCAGGTGATGTAGGACAATTTCACCACCTAACTTTAACTAATGTAAACTGAATGGCTTATATTCTACCTCTAAGACCTTGGCGATACAATACAGAACTTACCCAACAACTCGATACCTTGGTTTCTCCGTTGTTTGATGTCGCCTCCGTAAAACAACGAAAAGTACTTTATCAACATCCGTATAACAGCATCCACCTCTCGGTTCCTCAACCACCAGACGCAGCACAGCGTGCACAGCTACGCGTGCAAGAATGGAAGCAACAAGGCATTATTGTGCAAGACAAGCTGCCGGCTATTTATGTGTATTACCAATACTTTAAGTTGGCGGGTAATCCCAATACCTTTTGTAGGAAGGGTTTTATTTGTCACATCCGCACCTATGCCTGGCATGAGCAGGTAATTATGCGCCACGAAAATACTATTCCGAAGGCGGTGAATGATCGCATTGACTTGTTAGAGAAAACTGCGCTGCATGTAAACGCTACTCACGGACTATACACCGATGAACTGCACTTACTGGAACCGTATATGGATAGCGCTATTGCGAACCCAATTTATGAAACAGAAGATTACCAAGGTGTTCGCGATGTGTTGGGTGTCATACACGACTTACCTACCCTCCAAACATTTATAGAGGTTCTGCGATCAAAGAAAATTATCTTGGCCGATGGTCACCATCGTTATGAAGGATCGTTACTTCATCAAGAAAAATGCAAAGCCGCTAACCCTAACCATACAGGGCATGAAGGTTATAACTTCCACCTGATGTACCTCACCAACACAGAGTCGGATGACCTACGCATACTTCCTACACATCGGCTTATTCGCGACTTGGCTAATTTTAACGAAGCCGATATCCTCGAAAAAATTGGAACCTACTTTACCATAAAGCCGGTAGAAGATGCTGACACCTTAAACGAAATTATTGTCGGCAAGCAATGGGCCTTTGGTTTACTCTTTAAAGATAACGCCTATAAAATTCGACTGAAGCCAGAAGTATTTGAGCAATTAAGTTGGCCATTTCCGGAGGTAGTAAAAAAATTAGACCTTACAGTAATGCACTACTTTATTATTGAAAAAGTATTTGGCATTTTAGGAAAAGATCAACGGCAATCTACGCAGATTGATTTCGATAGAAGTTTTTCAGATTGTTTGAGTAAAGTCATTCAAGGTGAGGCACAGTTGGCCATTATTACCAATGAAGTATCTATCGAAGATGTAAAACAAGTTTGTGCTAGTGGTCATACCATGCCGCAAAAATCTACCTACTTCTACCCCAAAGTAATTGGTGGATTTCTGTTCAGTTCTATCGATGAAGAAGAATTTAGGTTACCGCATTATGCACCGTTTTAATTACTACTTCTTGGCGATAT
>CAYNKN010000369.1:0-3558 GCA_964397805.1 uncultured Chryseolinea sp.
GTAGTGTGCAGGGCATTCCGGGTTTTTGTGAACCCCCCGAAGTATACTTCTAAAGTTTAGCGCAAATTCATGCGTGCCGCTAGAGAATCTATTGAGTTCAGATTGAGTCCAATCGTACGAATAGGCAAACTGAATTTTATCGGTAATTTTTAAACTGATAAACGAGATAAATGAATCGCCCATGCGGTAAGCACCACCGGCACTAAATACATCGTAAAAAATAAATCCGGCATTTAAATCAAAACTCAATGGTTGTCCCTCTTGTGTTCGGATAAGAAAGGAAGGATTGAATTTTATTTTCTCATCGCGGGTAAGTGGTATAATACCTCCGGCTCGAATAAAGTAGTAACGTGCCTCCCGAATTTCTCCGAGTAAACTTTCTACCGAGTTAGCAACAACATTATTCAGAATAAAGGGTACTGAAAACCCGGCAAAGAAATTCTTTTTACTATAGTATAATCCAGCTCCGAAGTTTGGCCTAAAGGTATTGGCGATATTATAAAACGAAGCATCGTCTGGGTTCTGTAAATCTAGTTTGCTAAAATCGGCACCTAATACATTAAAGCCTGCTTGTAACCCCATGGCTAGTGTAGCATTTGGGAAATGTACTTTGTACGCATAGCTGGCATAAACATGATCGTTTTTGTAACTCCCTATTTCATCGTGGTTTACCATTAGCCCTACACCAACTTTATTTTTCATGAGTGCTGTATGCCCACTAAAATTTATGGTTTTAGGTGCTCCAGGAAAATTAACCCATTGGTTTCGGTATAAGGTAGTGGCACTTAACTGAACATGTGCTCCGGCATAGGCCGGATTAATAACTAGTTCGTTAAAGTAGTATTGTGAAAATACCGGGTACTGTTGTGCATGGCTTGAAAAAATAAGGACAAGCCAAAAAGTAAGTACTAAAAAAATGATGTTGGGTCTCATCGTGTTCAACTAAAGTATTTACAGTTAATTCACTATTTCCAAGTAACCCGCTAATGCTTTAGAGCCATCGCGTTTATCGATTACATAGTAGTAGGTTCCATCGGGAAGGTTTGTACCCATTAAACTTACGCCTTTGTTCGATCGTCCATCAAAGTTAATATCAATATTGTCGTAGCCTTGTGCTTCATATACTAAAGTTCCGGCACGATTAAATATTTTCACAATGTTAGTTGGGAAGTTTTCAATACAGTTAATGTAGAAAATATCATTCTTGCCATCACCATTGCGCGATATACCGTTGAAGGGTTTAATCTCCGATTTGATTTCCACTTCTTTTGTGGTTGAACAACCCAGGTCGGTTCGTACAGTTACTGAGTAAGTACCTGCCGGAATCTCACTTAAGATCGGGCCAGCTACTTGAATACCATTTCCACTCCATGTTATATTTTCGATATTCATATCGGTTGTGGTTAACAACAGACTAATAATTCCATTTTCTTCGCCACATGTTTCTGGCTGAATTTTGAAATCAAAATCAGGGAATGCCGGATTAGCAATAATGGTTTCGGAGACCAGAATAGACTTACATCCGGTAGCACGACTGGTTGCTGTTACGGAGTAATCGCCAATACTTAAGTCGTTAATGATTTCACCAATAAAATCAGCTATAGCTTTTTCTTGTGTACCGATATACCAATCGAAAGTATAATTGCTGGTATTACCACTTACGGAAACAGCCAGTGCTCCATTATCTTCAACACAGCTTGTTACTTGCGAGAGTATTTCAATTTGAGGGAAAGGAATCGGTAATTGCATGGTCTCGATAGTTACTTGTGTGGTATTCGAGCAACCAGTTATGATGTGTTCGGCAGTAACTGTAAACACGCCAGCACTTAATCCGGATGCTTGAGCACCTTCATAAATTTCCGGACCTACCGGAGGATTATTTTCGAACCAGCTAAAGGTATAGTTAACCACATCTCCATCTACGTTAGCGGTAGCTACGCCATCAGGTCGGGTGGGATCGCACATGGTAAGTGGTGATAAAGCTTGTGCCGTAACTGTTGGAATGACGCGTTCATCCATAATAACTACGGTATCACGAGCCATGCAAGTAGGATCAAGGTTATCAATAGCCACAACAATGTATGTACCGAGACCTAAATTACTAACTGATGAAAGCGGGGTACTTGTAAATTCAGCAACAGGTTTAACAGTTTCTAAATGCCAGTTGTAGGTATAGTCATTTCTACTTCCGCTCGTCACTGTAGCGAATACGCTTCCATCTCTTGGGTCATCTGTACAGAAGGTTAATGATTCAGCCGAGGCAGTCATATTAACATCACGAATATCTACCGGCAATTCAAACGTTTCGGTGATAATACATTGAGTGGTATTATTGAGTACTTCAATTGTGTAGAACCCAGTCGTTAAACTAATGGCATGCTGGCCATCGGCACCACTTAGGTTTGCAGGGTTTAAAGCTGGATCAGACGTTGTTGCTCCTGCGAACCACGTATAGGTATAACCGCTTACACTCGTGCCGGTTCCTTGCGCTTCTAATTCACCGCCAATATTTGTAGGCTTTAAACATAGTGTTGGAACTGTAAAATCTATTAAGTTGATTCCTACTGTATTAATAGTTTCGTCTAGGATTTCAAACTCAAACAATTCACTTGTGCTGCAATTGCTCACTATGTTAGTTGGCCTTACATAATATTTACCAGCGGGTCTGTTGCTTAACACATTATCAGTTTCTCCTACAATAACTTCCGGACCAGTAGGTGTATCTGTAAACCATGCAAAGGTATAGTTTGCTTCAGGTACAGGTATTCCATTTTCTCGCACGAAGCTTATGCTCGCTGTTCCGGCAGTTGGTATATCGCAACGCGTTACATGAACAAGCGTAACATCGGTTTGTGCTAATGTAAGGATAGGAGGGTTTGAAAAAATTTGGAACGAAGCAGTTGAAGAACAACCAGCTGATAGTCCTGCTGTTTTTGTAACGATTACAAAGTATCTTCCTCCGGGTAGATTTTGGGCAATTTCTCCATTGCCCGCAGTTGTACCTGATGTTGTTGTGCCCAATACGGGGAACGTGGCATCCGAGCCTTCGAACCACGTAAAGGTATAGTCAGCCGGGTTGGTTATAGAAAGTGAAATTTGTCCGGTACCAGAAGTACCATCGCAATTGATATTATTAATAGTCGGATTACCGGTGAAAACTGGATTTTCAGTGTCCACTAAAATTTCTGCTGTTACCGGAACGGATCGACATTCAAACGTACTGCGAGCTGGGTTAACGGTAGTTGCTACAAACGTATAAAAGCCAGGTTGTAACGGACTATTTAATGTATAGTTAGTTTGACCATTTATTGTAGTAAGTGTGTCTAGGAACATACCTTCTGTTGTGTATGTCGAACTTCCTACTTGTATAGAGTCACCATAGCATAGAGTTAAAGTTTGTTCAAAGAGGAAGGTATCATTAAAATGGATAGTGGCTATCACAATACTATCACATCCTATTGTTGATGATAAAGTATCAATATAAGTTCCATTTGATTTTATTATTTGATTGTCAAATAGCATTGAATCACCGAAGCAGAGTGTATAGTTGATAAATAT
>CAYNKN010000370.1:0-3529 GCA_964397805.1 uncultured Chryseolinea sp.
TGATGCCTTTCAACTTCCCTATACCGATGTAAAGAATTTTTTATAGAAGAATAAGTTCAACAGATAAGAAAAAAGCCGCTTCACTCGCGGCTTTTTTTATGGATACGTTGGTATAGCTTGCAATACTTGAATAGTCCGATGCTCATTATCTACCCGACAACATAGATGCTTCATGCCGTTTGTAATAACCACATATTCGGCACGTAGGGTATCGTTATATAAAGCGGCTTGTCGTAGTACGGCTTCATTCAATCGTACCTCAGGTGCCTTACATTCAACAACCATCCATGGTAAACCAGCACGATTGTATACCACAATATCAGAACGCTTTTGTAATGTATTGTAACGCAAACTACCTTCAATCTTCAGCAAGGCTCGCGGATACGATAATGCTTGTGTGAGGTAATGAATAAAATGCTGTCGCACCCATTCTTCAGGCGTTAATAAAATATACTTCTTACGAATACCATCAAAAATATAAACCTTCTCTTCCGATCGTTTCAATTGATAATCATAACTCGGCAGATTAAGCTTTATCATATCCAAAAGTAAGCGTATTATCGAAAACCTCGTATCGTTTTTTTGAGTGACTGGATTCTTATAACTTTGATTGCAACAAAAAAAGTAGTTAATAGTACTAATACTATCCGCTATTAATCAATAGACTAACACCTACTACTACTAAAAAATGGTAATGCATGAAATCGTCACACAAATGTTTTATACGTAACGGTATATTAATTCTGGCGATTCCATGTGTCCATTAAAAAAACAAATTATTAACGCATGAAAACTAAACAAGAAATAGTAGAGAACTGGTTGCCTCGTTATACCGGTCAATCACTTGACAAATTTGGCGACTATATTCTTCTCACCAATTTCGATAACTATGTTAAAATGTTTGCCGCTTGGCATAACGTTCCTGTAGTGGGTGAAGACAAACCCATGCGATCAGCCACAGCAGAAGGTATTACGATTATCAACTTCGGCATGGGAAGTCCGAATGCAGCAACGGTTATGGATTGTTTAAGTGCGATCAAACCAAAAGGTGCCTTATTCTTAGGAAAATGTGGTGGCTTAAAACAGAAAAATGATATTGGCGATTTAATTCTTCCTATCGCAGCTATTCGCGGAGAAGGGACATCGAACGATTACTTTCCACCTGAAGTGCCTGCGCTTCCGGCATTCGCGCTCCAAAAAGCTATATCAACTACCATTCGAGATAACAATCAAGATTATTGGACAGGTACGGTATATACTACAAACCGAAGAGTATGGGAATGGGATGAAGACTTTAAAGCCTACCTCCGCAAGATACGAGCACAGGCCATCGACATGGAGACTGCTACTATCTTTACCACGGCCTTTTATAATAAAATACCTGCTGGTGCTTTATTACTAGTCTCCGATCAGCCTATGGTACCCGAAGGTGTTAAAACCGATGTGAGCGATAGCAAGGTAACAACTAACTTTGTGGAGCAGCATCTCAAAATTGGAATTGACTCATTACGTCAGTTGATCAATAATGGTATGACTGTAAAGCATCTTCGCTACTAACAATAAGAAGAAGAAGAAATAAAATGTACTGGCTATTTTTTAGAAAGCTTACGAATAGCTCCAGACTTTACAGTTTGTAAAAACACCATTCCAATAATAAAAAATACAGCCAGAAAAAGTGCACTATAGCGCATGTTACCGGTTAGCTGATTAATGAAACCAAAAGCGAACGTACCCATAACAATAGATAAGTTATAGGTAACATCGTAAAAGCTGAAGTATGAGGTATGATCAATGGTGTCGGTAGGAATTAATTTTGAATATGTAGCGCGCGATAACGACTGTATGCCGCCCATAACAATACCGACTGCAAAAGCGAGTGCATAAAATTGAAATTCATTGGTAATTAAAAAGGCCGTAACACATATACCTACCCAAATCATAATCATAACACCAAGCGAAAACCGATTGCCTTTATTAAAAGATAAGCGTGCAAAAAACCACGCACCTAGCGAGGCTACTAATTGAATTAACAAAATGGTGAGAATCAGTTTGGAGCTTTTCAAGTGCAACACATCGGTACCAAATAAGGCTGCCAAATACATAACGGTTTGCACGCCTGAGTTATAAAAAAAGAAAGCAATTAGGTACAGCTTTAAATCCGGTAATCGCTTAAGGTTTTTCCAAACACTGGCAATTTCACGATATCCTTTCTGCCAAATGTTACCGGTTGGATTTCGGTTGAAAATATTCTCGGGCAAAACGATAAACGGTATGTATGAAAATCCGATCCACCATACTCCTACCAGTAAAAAAGAAAATCGAGTGGCATCGCCCTCGCTGGCAAAAGCAAATGACTGATGATTTAAAATTAAAATAAGACATACCACCATTAAAATAACACTACCATAATATCCCATCGAGTAGCCTTTTGCACTCGTAACATCGTAGCGATCTTCCGAAACCAATTCGGGTAAAAAGGCATCGTAAAAAACAAGACTCCCCGAATAGCCAATACTGGCTAACACCGAACAAAAAATTCCCCACTCTAACCTACTCACATCGGTAAAAAAGTATAAACCCATGCACGCCAATCCGCCCGTCCATACAAACACCTTCATGAATATTTTTTTATTACCAGTATAATCGGCTACGCCTGAAAGTAATGGAAGCATTGCCGCCACGATAAGAAACGAAAAGGATAAAGCGTACGAATACAACACCGAGTTTTGTACCGCTAAGCCAAAGAAGTTAACGATATCCGAACCGTTGTTGATGGCAACGGCCTTATAGTAGACGGGGAAAATAGCAGAAGAGATAACTAATGAATACACAGAGTTAGCCCAGTCATACATATACCAAGCCTTGATGTGCTTTGGATTGTTTAGGGTTACAGTTGTTATCGGTTCAGGCATAAGTAAAAGCCCCACCAGAAATGTATTCAGGTGGGGCCAATATATAGTACGAAAAAATTAAATCAATCAGTCGTTTTCAACGCGCTGTTTGGTAGAGTAGAGAAGCTTTCTGGCGTTAGCTTTTCTTAATTCTGTCTCTACATCAGCAATTAAACCACGCTTCGCTTCGCTATCTACTTTTAAGGAGATAGTAATAGCATCGCGTTCAAACTCACCAAGTTTAGCCTTTTCTGCATTAACCCATTGAATCACCGCTTTGGAATCGATAAATACATCGTTGGCTTGGATCTTAGCTTCCTTACCAAATTCCTCTGTTTTTTGAGGCTCACCAATGTATAGGTATGCAATTAAAGATTTCTTGGCCAGCTTACGCAATTGCGTTGCTTCCGGAATACGTTGCTTAACATTAATGGAAGTTTCACGCAACTGGGTTGTTACCATGAAGAAGAACAGGAGCATGAAAACCACATCGGGCATAGATGATGTGGGGATATCCTGCTTTACTTTTGTCTTTTTTCTAAATTTTGACATAGCGGCTCTATTAAAGATTATTACTCTCCCCCACCTACTTTAGTAGGTTCGGCAATCGAAAGGGCCATCGGAATTTCAGCAGTACC
>CAYNKN010000371.1:0-3526 GCA_964397805.1 uncultured Chryseolinea sp.
AGAAACCCGCCGCGCCAAAACCCAAGCCATCAAACAAGGCATGATGCAACAGCTCCTCACCGGGCGGGTGCGATTGGTATGAGCACCCCATCAACCCCCACCTGCTGGATTATCGCTGGCCCCAACGGCGCAGGCAAGACCACCTTCGCCCTGTCCTATTTGCCCACCGCCGCCAACTGCCGTAACTTCGTCAACGCCGACCTGATCGCCGCTGGTCTGTCGCCCCTAGCCCCAGAAACAGAGCTATTGGCCGCCAGCCGCATCTTTCTTCGAGAAATCGAAAACCGCATCCAGTCTCGACAAGACTTCGCTTTTGAAACCACCCTAGCGGGTCGCAGCTATCTCAGGCTCATCCGACGGTTACGATCAGAAGGGTGGCGCGTAGAACTCATATACTTGGCCCTGCCCAGTGTAGAAATGTCCAGGCTGCGGGTTGCCGAGCGGGTCGCCCACGGTGGCCACAATATTTCCCTAGAAGACATTGAACGCCGTTTTCCCCGCAGCCTGCGAAACCTGCTCAATGAGTTCAGCCATGCCGTTGATCGTGCCCAATGCTTTATGAACAACGGCGACACTCCCCAGCCCGTCTTCATCCAGCAAGGCGAAACCCGCGAAATCCTTAATCCTGAACTATTCCAGCAGCTAACCCAGGAGGCAGAACAATGACCCGCATTCCCCCCGACACTCAAAAAATCTTAGAGACCCTAAGACAAGTCGCCGCCGATACCCTAGAACGCAAACGCCGCCTGGGTCACTATGCCGTTATCTGGCGCGATGGCAAACCTATGCTCATTGGCGACGATGCCCCTAGCGACATCACCCGAAGCGATGAGGTGGTTGGGTAGTGCGATCGCCCCAGTGCTCTCGGGCATGGATGGGGCGATCGCTGCCCTAGAAACCCGCCGCGCCAAGAGCCAGGTCATCAAGCAAAGCATGATGCAGCATCCTCACAGGGCGGGTAAGGCTTGAAGCTCTCCTCAGCCCGCTGGGCACTCTAGCAGGGTAACAACGCGCCCTCGGTAGAGTATCCCAGCATGATTCCTTCTAAAAATTACTATCAGGTTCGGCTCGGGGTCAAAAGCATGTTCGCCCAGCAGTGCCAGACGGGGCAGTTCATCGGCGTCGATTTTATCCCCGAGTTAGACCTCACCGATCATCTGCCCGAAAAATGGCAAGACTTCAACAAAGCGTTCATCCCCATTTTTCTTGAGCACTACCCAGAAAAATCAAAAATTGCGGCGGGCCTTGCCTGTGGCGCTATGCATACCGTCGCTAAAGGCATCCGTGAGGGCGACATTATTCTGAGCCCCGACGGCAACGGCAATTATCTAGTTGGCGAAGTCAAAAGCGACTATAGCTTTCACCCCGGCGAAATTCTCCCCCACCGCCGCCAAGTCGAGTGGTACCCCGACCAAGTCGAGCGGGCCAATATGAGTCAAACCCTGCGAAACGCCACAGGCAGCGTTGGCACCATCAGCAATTTGACCAAATACGCCACCGAACTTGAAAACTTGCTTGGCCCCACGCCCCAGCGGGCTATCATCGCGACCGACCCCACCATCGAAGACCCCACCGTCTTTGCCCTCGAAAAGCATCTCGAAGACTTCCTGGTCCACAACTGGCCCCAGACCAGCCTGGGCCAAAACTACGACATCTACCAAATAGACGGCGAAATCGTCGGCCAGCAGTATCCCTCCGACACCGGCCCGCTCGATATTCTCGCCATTAGCAAAGACAAAACCGAACTGCTGGTGGTCGAGCTTAAAAAAGGCCGCGCCAGCGATGCCGTCGTTGGGCAGATCCAGCGCTACATGGGCTACGTTATGGAAGAACTCGCCGAAGAAGGCCAAACCGTTAGAGGGGCTATCATCGCCCTCGAAGACGATCTCCGCATCCGCCGCGCCCTAAAAGTCGCCCACAACATCGAGTTCTACCGATACCAGCTCAGCTTCAAATTGCTAAAAGACTGAGATTGGCATCACCTAACCAACGCTTCCCCCGCTCGCCATGCCCCCCGACCCAAAGACTCTCCTAGAGCAGTTCGTAGTCAACAACGCCGACCTCGAACGACTGGAAAGCCTGCTCAAGCAGTTCAACATTTTTGAAGCCGTAGGCATGGTGCGGCAGGAGATCCGCCACTCCCACTTCCTGGCCTTCCTGCTGAATCCCAGCGCCAGCCATGACCTCCGCGATATCTTCCTCAAAACCTTCCTCAAACAGCTGCTGCTAGAGGCCGACAACGCCACCGTCAGCCCCATCGAAATTGACGTGGCCACCCTCACCGATACCAAAGTCCGCCGCGAGTGGAAGAATATCGACATCCTGCTGGTTTCACCCGGCAGCCAAATCGTCTGCGCCATTGAGAACAAAGTTGATTCTGGTGAGCACTCCAACCAGCTCCAGCGCTACCGCCAAATCGTTCAGCAGGAATTCCCCAACTACCGCCACATCTTTGTCTTCCTCACCCCCCAGGGCATCGTGCCCTATGGCGAAGTAGATCAAAAGCACTGGTCAGTTTATAGCTACCGCAAAGTCGCAGACCTAATTGGGGAGGTGTGCGATCGCTACCGCTCCACCCTCCAACCCGAAGTCTGCACCCTAATGCAGCACTACAGCACCTTAATCAACCGGCATCTCATGCAAGACTCTGAAATCGCCAAACTCTGCCGCCAAATCTATCTGAGTCACAAAGAAGCCCTCGACCTCATCTATAAACATCTCCCGGCCCTAGAAACTGAGGCGTATGAACTAGTCAAGCAATTAGTCAAAAATGCTCCACCTGACCAGATTATTTTTATCCATAGCTGGTTGCAAAGAAAAATTCTCAGCTTTGCCTCCCCCAGGTGGCATGATCTCCCATTCCAACAAGCTGGTACAGGCTGGGCTGCACCACCTAACCGAATTCTGCTGTTACAGTTCAAAGTCGTGCCTCCGGTTCTCAAACTTGTGCTCATCCTTGGACCTGGGGACCTGACCACTCGCCAAGCGATCTACGACGCCTTAGAAAACCGCAATATTCCCGGCTTCACAGGTGATCGGCCTACTTCCGACCAAGGCTGGCCTCATCTTGTAGAAAGAATCGTCTCTGAGGACATCAAACCAGAAATGTTTCTCAGCGATATCGAAGACGACGTGCAACGCTTTTGGCAACAGTTTCTTGTAGATGAACTGCCCCGCATTGATGAGGCGATCGTTCAAGCCTTTGGGACAGCCCAGGGATAGGGAGGTGGGGCGATCGCTACCCTGGCAGCTCGCCGCGCCAAGACCCAGGCCATCAAGCAAGGCTTGATGCAGAAACTCCTCACCAGGCTGGTGTGGTTTGTATACGCTATTCCGATTCCCCCATCTAGTTGATAATGAGAGCCATCCCTGAACCAGCCAGGCCATCATGACCGATCTCTACCAGGGTCGCGACCCCAGAGACATCCCCAGCTACACCATCCCCGATGCCGCCCGCTACCTACGCATTCCCGTGGGCACCATTCGGTCGTGGACAGTTGGGCGTTCATACCCCGTCAGCCAGGGC
>CAYNKN010000372.1:0-3523 GCA_964397805.1 uncultured Chryseolinea sp.
GTACATGTAACGATTTCTCTAAGCTTGCATCACCATGCAAATCATAATGACTTAAAAATTTTGCATCCTGTTTATTACCAATACCATTATCAATCAGGATTAATTGATCACCCTCTTGAAGTAATAAACAACGCATTGCCCACGAACATAAATTATTTTGGTCTGCCGGATTAGTTCGTTGCCAAAGTGATTTTGGCACTACTCCGAACATGGCGCCACCATCTAGTTTAAAGAATCCGGTTTCAATACTGTATAGCTCCATGCTTTTAATGGTTAATCGTAAAAATGAACTATCCAAAAATAAAAAAAACCGCAGCGTAATGCGGTTTTTTTTGTCAATCAATAAATATGGTTAACTACATAGCTACTCCTTTACAACACCCATAGCACAAAACTTTTCTACGCGTTGTTCAATGCGCTCCGCAGGTTTTAATTGTTTCAATTCGCTGGTCAGTTCAAGGATTACCCGCTTTACTTCGTTCGACATCCACTTTACATCAGTATGCGCACCCCCAAGTGGTTCATTGATAATACCATCGATTAATTTATTTTCAAGCATATCCTTCGCTGTTAACTTCAATACTTCAGCTGCCTGCTCTTTATAATCCCAGCTTCGCCACAAAATAGAAGAGCATGATTCTGGAGAAATTACCGAATACCACGTGTTTTCTAACATCAATACGCGATCGCCAATAGCAATACCCAATGCGCCTCCTGAAGCTCCTTCGCCAATAACAATGCAGATTACAGGTACTTTAAGCATGAACATCTCCTTGAGATTTCGGGCAATCGCTTCACCTTGTCCACGTTCTTCCGCCTCTAACCCTGGAAAAGCCCCTGGAGTATCAATAAACGTTATTATGGGTTTATTAAACTTCTCGGCTATCTTCATTAGTCGTAACGCCTTTCGGTATCCTTCTGGGTTTGCCATACCAAAATTTCGCATCTGGCGCTGTTTGGTATTTCTGCCCTTTTGCTGGCCAATTAACATAAATGTCTGGCCATCAATACTTCCAAAACCGCCTACCATCGCTTTATCATCGGCAACTGTTCGGTCGCCATGCAATTCGATAAAATCTGTTGTGATTTCGTAGATGTAGTCTAACGTGTAGGGTCTATCGGGATGCCGCGATAACTGTACTCGCTGCCAGCCCGTTAGGTTTTGAAAGGTCTCTTTTTTTAACTCCAGTATTTTCTTCTCCAAGGCTTTAACAGCAGCCTTAACTTCTTTGTCACTATCACTGGCCAAGTGTTTCATATCTTCCAGTTTTGACTCTAACTCGGCAATTGGTTTTTCAAAATCCAGTAGCATAATATTGATTTTGTGCGCACAAAGTTAGAAGGATTGCTAAAAAACGGTAAACATTATGAAAGTTTTAAACTCACTGAAAAATCTTTGAATCATCGGTAGAAAAACTACACAGTCTGCTTTACCAGATAGAATATGCTGTATCTTCGTAAGCGTACATTTTAGGTTTGATGAGTGGAGAACTCAACAATAATCCACAAACTACAAGAACCTTACATAGCTTGTTTCTGTGAGATTTATCAAACTTTTTAATGTTAATGGCAAACCTATCTTGCAACAAAAATAGTTATGGCTAAAAACACTCTCTTGAACACAAAAATCTATTTCCTTCTGGTTCTATTAATCGTTAGTAATATCGCTTGTGCACAAACGATTAATCCTAACTGGCAAAAAGAATTAGATAACGCGCTTAAACAATTTTTATCGTGTGAGGTAAGCAAATCGCAACAAGCAGATTGTAGTAAGTTTATTGGTGAATCGTTAAATATAGTTTATAAGGTAAATGATTTTTATGTTTCACAAGCGAGTAAGCATATGAATACCAACGAAATAACCGATTTCGTAAAGACAAATAAAAAGTGGAAAGCCATTGGTCATTCGTATGATCAGGCAGCACTTAACAAAGCACAAGAACTGGCCAATGCTAAAAATGCGGTTGTCGCAGTGTATAGAAATGCAGATGGTATCGGGCATGTCGCACTCATTACTCCTGGCGAATTACAAGTTTCGGGTTCATGGGGCTTAAAGGTTCCGAATTCGGCTTCATTTTTTCTAAAAGAACCTGCGAAGTCGTATGTAGGAAAAGGACTTTCATTTGCCTTTGCAAAAAGTATGATGAAAGATATTACCCTTTACGCCAGAGAATACTAACTATAATAATAGAAAGTGAACTTTACAAAACGCTGGGCAAGACTCAGCGTTTTTTTTGATTATTGTATTATTGATACCTCTGCCTTAAAAAACTTCTAGCCGCATTCCAATTTACCTTTCTACAGTAGAGAGAAAATTGACGTTTTAGCAATTATTTATTGATACCCGATTTAACCTTTATGGAAATCTATAAACTTACGCATCTTTAGTAAAGATTTTTGTTGTTGATGGGCGTGCAGTTTACATGTAATCTAATAGACGCACACTGTTAAACATACCTGACAAATACTTTTATATAAATGTTATGAAGATTTTAGTATTAGCAATTTCGCTATTAATCACCTTTCAAACTGCCTTTACTCAGAAAAAGACTGATACCATGACAGAACCTTACGACTACCTAAAGGCCTGGCAAGAGGCAAAAGAATTTGAAAACAAAGGATTACCTGAATCAGCTCTAAAGGTGGTGAACACCATTTATGATCAGGCAAAGAAAGAACAAAATGCACCTCAATTAGTAAAGGCGGTTATTCATCAATTAAAATTCACCGATTATAAAGAAGAAAATGCCTTCGTAAAAAATTTGAATCGGCTGAAAGAAGAAGCGAGCACGGCTAGCTTTCCTACCAAACCGTTGTTGCATTCGATGCTAGCCGAAATGTACTGGCAGTATTATCAAAATAATCGCTATCGGTTTAATGAGCGAAGTGAAGTTACCAATGTGCAACAAGACGATATTGAAACCTGGAGCTTAACTAAAATTATCGAAGAAACTTTTCAACAATACAAACTATCCTTACAAGACTCGGATAAAAGTAAAGCTACTCCCATTTCAGTATACGATGAAGTACTTCATCCCGGAAACCAATTAGGCCGAAGTTACCGGGCAACACTGTTTGATTTTCTCGCACATCGCGCACTCAATTTTGCACAAGGTGAAGAGGCTTCCATTACCCGACCGGTCTATGCATTTATAATCGATAAAGAAGAATACTTTACCGATGCTTCTGTATTTGTAACACTACCCCTTACTACACAAGATACTCTTTCTCTAAAATTTTATGCACTTCAGTTACTACAACAATTAACGCAGTTTCACCTTACGGATAAAGACCCGGAAGCTTTAGTAGAACTGGAAATTGAACGACTGCTGTTTGTAAAAAGTAATTCCATATTTCCTACTAAAGATGCTTTGTACCGAAGTGCATTAGAAAAACTGGAGCAAAAATATATCGACCACGCCATTTCTACACGGGCTACATTTTTGATTGCTCAAACGTATTTTGAAACGGCATCAACATACAAACCTTTACAATCAGAAAATCATAAGTGGGATTTCAAAAA
>CAYNKN010000373.1:0-3509 GCA_964397805.1 uncultured Chryseolinea sp.
ATTAAAAAACTGGAACGACTATGTTTCCTACAAGTTTGACAATAAGGACTTCTTTAAAATAGAAAGGGACTCTGATAGTGTAACTATTCTTAGCCTGACCAATAACACAAAGATTTGGTTTATTGACTTGGACGAAAAAGGAGAGAAGATTTTCGATTGCCAATATGCAAACACTGATTGCTACAGTTGGTCAGGAGAGACATGCGCGGCCGATCCAGACAAATATGGAACATTCACTTTGGACAACGTTACAGCAGTGGACCAAATCCTTGATGTACCAATCTATAAGGGCTGGGATTCACTGGACTATTATTTGTTTGACAAGCATTATAAATCATACACGTTTGAAGACGACAAAAAAACATTTGCCATGACTGGTATAAGTTTCGGTTGCTTGACAATCGTACTTTTTCCAATATTGTCTCTCTCGCGAAACCTGTGTAAATACGACAGCTAAAGGGTATTTTGCGACAACTTAATTTTATCTTTAACTTCTATAAAGTTTAGTTATTTCTGAAAAATATTTACTAGCTATCAATGAAAATAATTTCTATTCTGGTTCCCGAAACAGCGGTGACCGAAGCAGTGGCAGATCCACACTATATATTTAATGTTGCCAATCAATTTTTACAAGCTTCAGGTAAACCTGCTTTATTTGCCGTGCAATTAGTGGGTGAAAAAAGAGAGATAAAATTGAATGGAAGTTTGTTTTCTGTTCATGTAGATAAGGTATTAAGCGAAGTACAACACAGTGATTTGATTTTTATCCCTGCCATTAGTGGAGATGTTCAAACCGCGCTACAGCTTAATCAAAACTTAGTACCGTGGATTGTGAGTCAGCATCGAAATGGAGCGGAGGTAGCTTCGCTTTGTATGGGTGCTTTTTTATTAGCTTCTACGGGTTTACTGAGCGGCAAAAAATGTTCTACACATTGGAGCGCCACGAATGAATTCAGATTACTTTTTCCGGATGTAGAAGTAGTAGATGGGAGTATACTTACCGATGAACATGGAATTTACTCGAGTGGGGGAGCCAACTCGTATTGGACGTTGCTACTTTACTTACTCGAAAAGTATACCGATCGTGATACTGCTATACTGGCTTCTAAATTTTTTGCCATAGATATCGATCGAGATAGTCAGGCGGCATTTATGATGTTTAAAGGACAAAAAGATCATGCAGATGAAGCAGTTAGAAAGGCTCAAGAATATATTGAGAATGCTATTCATGAACGACTCACGGTAGATGAGTTGGCCGATCAGTTTGGAATAGGTCGAAGAACATTTGAACGAAGATTTAAGCAGGCTACCAATAACTCCGTACTAGAATACATACAACGTATTAAAGTCGAAGCCGCTAAGCGCAGTTTCGAAAGTAGCAGAAAAAATATTAATGAAGTAATGTATGATGTGGGTTACACCGATAGCAAAGCTTTCCGTACTACCTTTAAAAAGATTACCGGTCTAACACCAATTGAGTATCGGAATAAATATGCGAAGCCTATGATAGTAAATTGATTTAATTCTATTGTCTTTGAATCAATAAATACTATGATGATTTGGTCAATAACTAGCGAACTCCGGCTGACTTACTATCGCTACTTAAAGAGCTCCCGTACTTGTTTTAGTTCTTCGGGTAATATAGTGTGTGGTCTGTTTGGGTATACAACCAACGAAACCTTTGCGCCACTTTTCTCCATTAGTTTTTTAGAATCCTCGCTGCGTGTTAACGGCACATGTGGATCGTTCTGACTATTGCTAATAAATACCTTTGTGCCCTTAAAATCACCAGCATAATGATCGGGATAAACACTATCTCCAATAAGACCACCTGTAAGGGCAAATACACCACCCCACCGTTGTTCATAACGTGTCGTGAATTCTACGGTTAAACATGCACCTTGCGAAAAGCCACCAATAAAAATATTTTCAGGTGCTATACCTGTTTTGGTAATGTCATCTATTATACTTTTTACGATGCTGAGCGCACTACTTAACCACGGTTCGTTTTGCGGAATGGGTGCCAAAAAACTTAATGGATACCACGAGTGATTGGTGGCTTGTGGGGCAACAATGTAAAAATCATCTACTGGAAGATGAGTAGCCAGTGAAAGGATATCTTCTGCTGTGCCGCCACGTCCATGTAATAGTATCAATGCTTTCTGCGCTTTGTGCAAAGGTTGTCCGGCTTCAACTATTTTTTTTAAGTGTTCCATTAGTCCATGAATTTTTTTGTGTTCACTTCTATTGGTTGCAATCCGGCTTCAATTTTATCGCGCGAAGATTCTTGCCACGGTGGAAGTTTCAAAGCTTCACCTAAATGTGCAGGGTGTTCATCCAATGCAAAGCCTGGAGGATTTGTCGCTACTTCAAACAAAATACCTCCCGGCTCACGAAAATAAATACTGTGGAAATATTGACGATCCATTACCGGAGTTACCTGATATCCTTTCATCAATAATTTTTCTCTTACCTCCAATTGCGTGGCATCATCGGGTGTGGCAAACGCTAGATGATGAATGGTTCCACTACCACCTAAACCACGATCGGCTTCGGGAGTACTGATAACATCAACAAAATCTCCGGCTAGTCCGCTGGCCGAGTAGCGAAAACGATTTCCTTTTTCTTTAATGAGTTGATGATCCATTCCCTCTAGTAGCAAGCCTGCTGTGCGCTCATACCCTTCTTCAGAAAGCCCTACTCCATGAAATCCTTTTACGGCATGTTCCAACGGAATTTGCCCGTATGTAAATCCGGGGCGTTGGTCTTCTTTATTAAAGACTAACTCCAATCCGAGGCCATGTACATCTTCAAAATAAATAAAGAGTTCGTCATCAAAGCGTTGCTGCGGTGCTTTGTGTTGAATTCCAAATTTCTTTAGGCGCTTGAGCCAATAATCTAAACTCGTATCGGGCACAGAAAATGATGTGGCTGTCATTTGTCCTTTACCATGTTTTCCTTTTACTAAGCCGGAATAGGGGAAAAACGTCATAATCGTTCCGGGGCTTCCAGTTTCATTGCCATAATATAAGTGGTACACATCGGGTGCATCGAAATTGATGGTTTTCTTTACCATACGAAGGCCAAGTATGCCAGAGTAAAAGTCTACATTTTTCTGAGCATCATCAGCCAACGCTGTAACGTGGTGTATGCCGGTTATTAATTGATTACTCATTTTGTTAAAGTTTATTTAGGATTCAAAGGTATGATTCATTGTTCTATATGTGTATTCAAAATATACTTATTTTAAGGAGTTTAGTGGGGTAACGTAAATTGGTTTAAAATAGTTGTCTATACAATAATTGTTATAATTTCGATTTGGGGAACATTTTTATTATCCCGATTTGTTTGCCATTCATCCAAATCAAGAATAACCGAAATGGATATTCTATTGGATCGCTAAAAAAGATAATTGTATACATATGAAAAGCAGATCAGTTTTACATTTACTATTCGCCCATCAAGTAGATATGGGTGGAATAGCCATCAGGCAACCATTGCCTAGTCAG
>CAYNKN010000374.1:0-3503 GCA_964397805.1 uncultured Chryseolinea sp.
TCATGTGTTAATAATTTTTTAGTTTATGGTCACATGTAATCGCCTGAATTAACATACCGTTGGGTATAAAGCATTTGTATGGCGATTTCATACTAAAAAAGTTTAATGTTCTGGTTTAGTTATTAATCGATAGACTTAAAAATGAATTAAAGTTTTACGTACTGTAGCCAGTCGGTATAGGTAGTGGCGTATTGTTCTGCTTTGGCTGCATCGGGCGTTTCATGGCCAATCATTTTCAGTGAAGAAAATGCTTCGGTTGTTGAGCTAAATAACCCACAGCCAATGCCTGCTCCTAAGGCTGCACCCTTTGCCCCATCGGTATCATACAACTCCAGTGGTGCTCCTATGGTGTTCACAAAAGCTTCGCGAAACAACGGACTTAAAAACATATTAGCGTGGCCTGCTTTAATAACGGTTGTCTTAGCGCCCATCGCTTGTAAAATATCAAAGCCATATTTTAACGCGAATACAATTCCCTCTTGCGCTGCCCGAAAAAGATGCGCCTGTGAATGCCGATTAAAGTTTAATCCGTGAAAAGATGCCTGTATAGGTTGATTCTCCAAAATGCGTTCAGCTCCATTGCCAAAGGGTAATATACGAAGACCATCACTACCAATAGGTACGGTGGATGCCAACGTATTAATGGTATTGTATTCGTATAAAGAGCCTTCACTCTTGCTCATTTTTCGAAGCCAACTATTTAAAATACCTGTACCGTTTACGCACAAGAGTATACCATTGCGAATAGCTTCTTGGCTGTGATTGACATGCAAAAAAGTATTGACGCGTGATTTTTGATCGAACGCATGCTGATCGGTAACCGTATAAATTACACCGGAAGTACCTGCGGTTGCAGCAGTCTCACCTGGTTGCGTAACATTCAATGAAAATGCATTATTGGGTTGATCGCCCGCCCGATAACCAATGGGTGTGCCGGCTTTTAATCCTAACACTTCTGCCACAGAAGATTGTAGTTTTCCTTGCACCGAAAAAGTAGGCTCAATAGTAGGGAGTAAGGAAGCCTCAATACCGTAGTATTGTAATAATTCTTCCGATGGTTTACCCGCTTTAAAATCCCAGAAAACTCCTTCTGATAATCCTGATGCTGTTGTCTGTATTTCGCCCGAAAGTTTCATGGCTAAAAAATCGCCTGGCAACATTACTTTATCGATCTGGGCATAAACATCAGGTTCGTTTTCCTTTACCCACTTAAGTTTTGATGCAGTAAAATTTCCCGGAGAATTTAATAGGTTTTGCAGGCAATATTTTTCACCGATTGTTTGAAAGGCCTTGTTGCCGATCTCTACCGCACGACTATCGCACCAAATAATGGATGGCCGCAATACACGCTGATTTTTATCTACGCAAACCAAGCCATGCATTTGGTAAGCGATGCCAATTCCCACTACCTCATCAGCTTTTGCACTGCTCTTCTGCAATACTTTTTTTGTACAGCTAATAGCGTTTTCCCACCACATCTCCGGGTCTTGCTCGGCCCAGCCCGCTTGCACGGCCAGCATCGGCATTTCTTCGGTTGGCGATTGTGCGGTAGTAATGGTTTGCCCTGTATCTACATCAACTAAACATGCTTTAACAGACGAACTCCCTACATCATAGCCTAATAAATACGATGGCATAGTTTATTTATTTTTAAAGTTGGGTAAATAGCTTACTTATAGTAAATTTGACTACAAGGTAAACAAAAATTTAGGTTCAGCAAGAACAAACGTTGCTTATGAAGAAAATTAAAGATTCTCCGCAGGATATTATCGAAGCGCTGTCTATAGACTGTTTAATCTTTGGTTTTAAAAAAAGTGAATTAGACATTTTATTGGTGCAACATGCGGAGGGAATTAGTAAGGGAAAATGGGCGTTACCGGGTGGTTGGATAAAATATACCGAAAGTGTTGATGATGCAGCCTCGCGTATTTTGCAAGAACTCACCGGAGTATCTAACATCTACCTGGAGCAACTAAAATCGTTTGGCGATGTTAATCGCTACCCAACCAAGCGTGTGGTTACCATTGCTTATTTCGCCCTCGTAAAACCAGAAAATTACACACTGCATCCGGGCTTTACAGCTGCCGATGCACAATGGTTTAAAATTAGTGAACTGCCCGAACTGCCGTATGACCATAGCACTATTTTACACGAGGGTCTCACATTTTTAAAACATCGGGTGCGCCACGAACCCATCGGATTTAATCTGCTCCCTAAAAAATTTACACTCTTGCAATTACAAGAACTGTACGAAGCCATTCTTGCTAAAAAATTAGATAAGCCCAACTTTCGCAGAAAACTCATGAACATGAATTTGCTGCACCCCTGCAAAGAAAAGCAAATTGAAGTTTCGCATCGTGCGGCTAACCTCTATCGGTTTGATAAACGCACCTACGATAAGCTTATTGAGCAAGGCTTTACTTTTGAACTCTAGGCTCTAACAGAACAGAAAACAAGTGTAGAATATAGTCAACCAGACTATATGTTTTTATTCTTTTTTATACATTGCAAAGCGTTGCACTGGTTTAACCGACCAGTTTAAGTACATTTATTTTTACCAAAACTTAACAACTACTATAACCTTAAACCTTTTTAGTAAATGGAAAAAACATTAAACCGCTCAGGACTATTCTGGGCAAGCTGTGTGGCTCTAGTAGTAACAGCAATGGCATTTGGAATACGAGCCGGCATCTTAGGAACCCTAGGGGAAGAGTTTGGACTAACGGCTACTGAACTTGGAATCGTAACCGGTACAGCATTTTGGGGATTCACGATCAGTATGATTTTTGGTGGCCCTCTCTGCGATATCGTTGGAATGAGAGTTCTAATTATTATTGCCTTTGTTGGACACGTGGTTGGTATAGTGCTAACTATTTTCGCAACAGGTTTCTGGACTTTATTTATCTCAACTTTGATACTTGGAATCTCAAACGGAATGGTAGAAGCTGCCTGTAATCCACTCATCACTGCTATTTATCCAAATGAGAAACTGAAAAAATTAAGTCTATTTCATTTTTGGTTCCCGGGGGGTATTGTTATCGGAACCTTGATCGGATATTTCCTTCAAAAAAATAATCTTGGCTGGCAAGTTCAGATGGCAACGATGCTAGTACCTACATTTCTTTATGGCTTCTTATTTTTTGGTAAACAATTTCCAGTTACTGAGCGAGTATCATCAGGTGTATCTACAAAGGAAATGTTTAAAGCATGTGTAAATCCTTTATTCTTATTTATGATCGTCTGTATGTTCATAACTGCATCGACTGAGTTTGGTGTAAATAATTGGGTTCCCCTGTTTTTACAAGAAGGAGTTATTTCTTCATTATTATTACTATGTTGGGTAAACTTGATCATGGCGCTCGGTCGATTATTTCTTGGTCCAGTCGTGCATAGTGCAATCGCACCTCAAAAAGTATTACTCCTATCAGCAGTACTTGCAGCTATCGGTATATATTGGTTAAGTTTTGCAACAGGGTATACAGCATTGGCTGCTGCCACTGTGT
>CAYNKN010000375.1:0-3501 GCA_964397805.1 uncultured Chryseolinea sp.
TAAATGCTTCTTTTTAAAAATAGCCTTATCGAATTTTATTTTACCTCCTTTTGCCGGCTCGGGCATTTTTACTAATGAAAACAATATGGCAATTACTAACACCGATATACCAATGAGTGCATAGGGAAAAATAACGGCATTGGCCGCCAGTTGCTTTTCTTCCAACAGCTCCATGGGTCCCTCGTTTCCTGAAAAAATAAACTGACCGGCCAACCACGGCCCTACTACCAGTGCAACACCATTAAATGATTGAGAAAAATTTAACCGCTGTACAGCTGTCTTTGCTTTTCCTAAAATAGTAACATAGGGATTTGCGGCTGTTTCTAAAAAAGCCAAGCCACTAGCAATGATGTATAACGCCACTAAGAAAAAACCAAAGGTTAATGTTTTAGCAGCCGGTATAAAAAGTAATGCACCTACGGCATATAACAACAGTCCGAAAAGAATACCTTTCTTATAATTGTACCTTTCCATAAACAGTCCGGCAGGAATAGCAATAGTAAAGTATCCAAAATAGAAAGCGGTCTCTACCAATAAAGCTTCTGCCCGGCTAATCTCAAAGACAGGTTGAAAATGTGAAATGAGTGTAGAGTTTAAAATATTAGCGAGACCCCACAGAAAAAACAAACTGGTAACAAGAATAAACGGAACTAGGTATGACTTATCCGAATCACCCACCGATTGATTGGATGATGAACTCGTGCTAGGAATAGGCATAAAGGTTTGAGGATTGGTTTGTTGGTTATAAAGATCGATCGAGATGTACATACCCGCCATCAACATATATAAGCTGACCGGTAGTATGACTTGATTTTTCTGAAAGTAAAAAAGCAACCATGTTGGCAATTTCTGCTTCGGTTGTCATGCGTTTACCTAAAGGAATTTTTTCAGTAATACGGTTTAACGCTTCATCCGGATTAGGTAAAGTTTTTATCCATCTCGCATACAAAGGCGTAAAACATTCGGCTACAACAACGGCATTTACCCGAATACCATACTTCAATAATTCAACAGCCCATTCGCGGGTAAGTGCGTGACGACCACCATTGGCAGCTGCATAAGCAGAAGTACCCCCTTGTCCGGTTTCGGCAGTCTTCGAACCAATATTAACAATAGCTCCCTTCGATTTAATCAATGCGGGCAATGCATAATGCGCCATCAAATAATAATGCACCAAATTTTTATGCATCGATGCCATAAATCCTTCATAGCTTCCATTCTCCAACCCAATACCATCGTTTACTCCGGCATTATTTACTAACCCATCAATACGTCCATGCATGGCCATTACCGAATCAATGGCAAGCCTACAGGCCTCTGGATTTGTTAACTCAGCAACTAATTGAGAACCTTTACCCGAAAGCTTATTGAGTGCTTGTATATTATCTTCTTCGCTCCTACCTACAATTACCGGAATAGCGCCCTCACTAGCCAGTACTTGCACAATACCCTCACCTATTCCTTTGGCACCTCCTGTTACAATAATTATTTTATCTGTTAACTGTAAATCCATGTTTAAAGATTATAAAACTTCCTGGCATTTACATCCATTACCTGATGCTTTTCTGCTGCCGATAACTTATGGAGATAATGATGAAGTACAGAAAATTGATTCGCATAGCTGCCAGCTAACAAACAGACCGGCCAATCTGAACCGTAGAGGATTCGCGCTGAACCAAACACATTGAAGACAGTATCTAAATAAGGATAGAAATCAGTTTCCTGCCAGTGTTCCCAATTGGCTTCTGTTACCATGCCCGATACTTTACAATACACCTGTTGCTCGTTTGCAAAATTTTTTATTTTACTGGACCAATCTTTCCACTCACCTTTTCGGATGACAGGTTTCGCCAAATGGTCAATAACTATTTTTACTGCCGGAACTTTTCGAACAAATACTAAGGCTTCTTCTAACTGATGCGGATAGATTAACAGATCGTACGTATACCCGAATGAAGATAACAAGGTAACGCCCCGCACAAAAGAGTTGTCGAGCAAGAAGCCATCGGGCTCGGCCTGCACAATATGCCGAAAACCTTTGAGCTTTTTGAAAGCACTAAAATAGGTAAGTCGTTCTGATAGCTGTGCACTTCGCAGATCAATCCAACCAACAACACCTTTTATAAAATCATTGGTCTCAGTCAAGGATAACAAAAAATTTGTTTCACTTTCTGATTGATCAGCTTGTACAGCCACACAGCCTTCGATGTTGTGTTGATCTAACAGAGGCTTTAAATCGTGTGGAAGAAAATCTCTTCGGATAACTTCCATACGATCGTCAATCCAAGCATCTCGCACCGGATCAAACTTCCAAAAATGTTGATGCGCATCAATCATCTACTACTTAACAGCGTTCTGGTGAGTAAAAACTGAAGCACGATCTATTAAGACCATGCCTTTACTTCTTGGCGTTGCACACCTAAGCCTTCTATACCCAGCTCAACAACATCACCTGGTTTTAAATAAATGGGCGGCTTAAATCCTAAGCCCACGCCTGCCGGTGTACCGGTAGAAATTACATCGCCCGGAAGTAACGTCATAAACTGACTGATATAACTAACCAGAAAAGGAACTTCAAAAATCATATCATCCGTGTTGTTGTCTTGCATGGTTTTACCATTCACGCTTAACCACATCGGCAAATTATTAAAATCGGCCACCTCATCTTTTGTTACTAAGTAAGGTCCCATAGGCGCAAACGTATCGCAGCTTTTACCTTTTACCCATTGGCCACTGCGCTCCAACTGAAATTCTCGTTCACTGTAATCATTGTGCAAACAGTAACCGGCCACATAATCGAGTGCATGCTCTTCATTCACATACGATGCCTTCTTACCAATAACAACGGCAAGCTCTACTTCCCAATCGGTTTTAACACTTTGTTTCGGAATAATCAGGTTATCGTTAGGGCCACATAAAGCCGTAGTTGATTTAAAAAAAATGATGGGCTCTTTCGGAATATCCATTTTCGATTCAAGGGCGTGCTTCGTGTAATTTAAACCTACACAAATAATTTTAGAGGGGCGCGTAAACGGTACACCTATACGCGTGGTGTTCGGCACTACAGGCAAATTTTGCTGATGCTGTGCAAGCCAAGTAGTCAACCGTGTTAGTCCATCTGTTTCAAAAAAAGATTCGCCAATGTCTTCACCAAACGATGAGACATCTAGTATTTGTTCCCCGATTAACACAGCTGGTTTTTCTTGACCGGGTGTTCCTATGCGCAGTAATTTCATTAAATAAAATGGTTTGGTTATGGATTAGGAATTTATGGTTTCAGTAAGATGACAAAGTTACTTATGTGTTTAATCGGATAAACCCTCCATCAATTGGATAGTCGCACCCTGTTACAAACGAAGCTTCATCGGAACACAAATACAAAGCAAGAGCAGCTATTTCATCGGGCTTACCCATGCGGCCAATAGGTTGTGACTTAGAAAGTTTTTCAAACATTTCTTTCTCCTGTCCGGGATAATTTTTTGCCAGAAATCCATCTACAAA
>CAYNKN010000376.1:0-3501 GCA_964397805.1 uncultured Chryseolinea sp.
TTTTGGTGTTTGGGATGCATGAAGAATAGTAAAGGCCATATTTCTATGTGCATCACTCTCTAGCAAAAAGCCAGGATTAGCACGCGTATAATTTTTCTTTACTCCACCAATTTCAATTTTACCAAATTGTGGATGAGTGTATTCTTGCCAGTTTACAATAGCATCTCGAAATAATAAGGATTGATCGAACTCATAAATTTCTTCGTTACCACCAAAAAATCCTGCAGCGCGTTGGGTTGTATTAAAGTATTGATAAGAACTCCATAACTCATTGGTAAACGTATAAATACCACGACCACCATAAAACCAATCTAACTCACCACCAAAAACCGAATACAAATCTTTATATACAACGAGATAGCGATAACCCGGAATTAACTTCTCTCCCTTCTTACCGATGGCATCGTAAATGCGTACATCGTCTGCGTTGTACGTACTCAAATCTTCTTCTGCGCCAGGACCGCGTAAAATCATGCCTCCACTGTTATGAAAACTTTGTGCTCCAGCAATATTTGGTCGTGATAAAACAAAGTCGCGCACCGCACGATTCTCTGGTACTGAAAATGGATATTTATAAGCACCACCTTGAATGGTATTTGGCTGCCACTTCCAACCCCAGTCGCGGTTCGGATCGTAAAAGCCTTCACCATCTTCATTCACACGGCCATCGCCATCAACATCTAATCCTTCAAACCCAAGCATTTCATACTCACCATATTCATCGGCACCAACAAGTTCTAATCTACGGGGGTCACTTAAATTTTTTCGATATCTACCCACCGGACTTTTCCGAATCATCATGGTAATGTGGCCATCACCGTTCAAATCGTTAAAGCCATCTTCATTAACTAATCCATCACGATCGTTATCGATTGGAATCATTCCCGAGCGCGGACTATGTGGCGTGTTAGGTTGCTTCATATAATTATCGCGTGCATCTGGATTAATAGTAGGCACAATGTAAAACACCCGATCGGCCAACAGCTCGCGAACAAATTCGATATCCTTAAAATTTTCTGCGAGGTACCAAGCAGCATACATCGCAAATTCACTTCCCTGAATTTCATTCGAATGGATGTTACCATCTAAATAAAAACCAGGCTTTGTTTCATGTTTACCTTTCTTAAAATCAGTAACGGTAAGTAACCACAACTCTTTGCCTTGATAACTTTTACCGATGGAACTTACCTTGACCAAGTCTGGATGTGCAGCTGCCAATTTTTTACAGAAATCGCTAATGCCACTGTAATTGTAATAGCGATTCCACGCCATAGGTACTTTCGGATTCTCCGGGCTACCGGCAGCTCTAAAAAACATGTTGCCATCTTGTGCATAACCCGAAACGAATGCACCAACAAAAAACAGCGATAGTAAGGTATGCTTCATAACACCGTTATATTAAAGATTAAGATCAATTTTTTTAAAACCCATTTGAGGGGCACCGGCTTCTATCGAAAGTTTACCTTTACCGCGAACTAACCAGCTATAGGTTTTACTTTCACCTGGATGTAGATTTTGAAGCAAGGTAATTTTTTGCCCGCTTACTAGCTGTTGACCTGAAGCTGGCACCAGTTGAATTTTTACCAACTTAGTCCAATAGTTGTTTCCAGCAATATCGGCTATAGCCGGAAAAAATCCTTTGTTCTGAATACTTAGCGTAACTCTACTTACGCCATCGCCTAACGCTTCTGTTTTTATGTTTACCAAATCAACGGATGGCTTATGCGCAGCAAGTTGTATCAGAAAATCGGTATGTTCATTTACCAGCTTGCTAACCATAGCAAATGGCGGATTACTTTTTACAAAAGGTTTAAAGCCACCAACCTCTACCACCTTTCCCGGAAAATCCGGATGTACAATTTTTGTCCATTTCACAAACACATCATGTTGTTGAGATTCTGCCCAACGCAAAAAATCGACATCACTATTTTTATCGTCATTGGTTTTATACTTGGCGGCCGCTGTTGAATCTTTTGGCATTTCAAATTTTGGTGGCCACCATCCTGGCGTACTAAAACTTTGACGGCCATAATGGAAGTAAGCCCACTGCACAAAGTCGCCTTTAGAAGGAAGTGCTGTAGGTGCATCTTTTCCTTTTACTGATTTTTTATATAGATCGCTCGCCAACCGATTGATCTTTGCATCGCCTTCTAAAATACCACTTATAACACGCTGCTTTGTTTTTGAAGCATCGTATTTCCACGGCTCCGAAAGATTGTTGGATGGCCCAAATGAAACCACCGCAAATACATTAAACTTCTCATATAAAATATCCAGCAGCGCGCGATTCTCCATTTCAGAAACTGGATGCTCGCCTGCGCCAGCTTGAAAAAAAGGCGGATCGAACGTGAGACTTTTATTAAAGTGAATTCCTCCTTCAGGGTCTTCGTTAAATAAACCATCTTTATCGTTATCAATTCCTTCGGTATAAAGGCTATACTTTCCGGTTTCTCCTTTTTCTCTATTAGCAGGTACTAAAATTCGCTCATCTGCCGAATGAGTACGCCAAGAACCGGTTTGGTCTTCTACCCTGATCATGGTAATAAGTCCATCGTTATTTAAATCTTCAAAAGGGTCTTCGTTTATTTTTCCATCGCGATCATCATCGGTAGGTGTTGCATTTGCGCTTCGTTCATACTTTAGTTTAGCAAAGTATTGTTCGGCTGCATCAGGACTCATACTTGGGAAAACATAAAACGTTGTTGTGGCTAATATCTTCTTGATACTGTCTTGCCCCGCTGTCGCCAACAATTTCTCGGCAAATCCAACAGCCAACTCTTGGCTTAGTAAATGATATCCTTCTACTCCACCTACTATCGCAATTGCCGGATTTTTGTCGACATCACCCGAGCCGAGCACGAGCATCCAGACATCTTTACCCCCTGCTGTTTTGGCAATAGATTGTAGTTTAACCAAACTGCGATTATTGGTCTCCAGGGTTTTAAGCCGTTGACTTAGCTGAGCGTGATTACTATAATCTTGTGATTGAACCCAGCATGGCGTTAGAAAAAAAACCAATAGCAAAAGATAGAGACAGGTATACTTCCTCATGTTACAAATAAATTAACGGGCGAAATGTAAGAAAAAGATAAAGTAGAAAGAGAAGGATGTTATGGGCGGTAAAAAAACTAACTGTATTATATTCTTGAAACTGAAAACGCGACTTATTATTAAGTCGTTTTTACTTTCGATCGCTCAAGAGCCTTTTAGGCAGAGCCTGATTCTTTAAATGAAGCATTCAATATATAACCGTCTTCAGCTTCGTGCTTTGTTTGATGAAAGGGCTTATAGCGCGGTGTCAAACTCGGTTCCCTTTAGAGCCTGATATCGTGTCGAAAAAATTCAATAGTATCATTTCCTTCTCAGTTACTCGATAGAAGAGTCGATTATGTTTGGTTAATAAAAAACCTCGTATGTTTTTTTCCTGATTTTCTATAGTCCCCAAGTCTGACTGATCGGAAATTAATTCAATGATGTCGTAAGTCCGCTTTACAAAATTTT
>CAYNKN010000377.1:0-3500 GCA_964397805.1 uncultured Chryseolinea sp.
AGATGTTATCAATTTTAGTGAATTGAAGGCGGTCGTGTAAACGACTGGGGCGCCCTTGCCAAAACTCAATCATAACTGGGTCTACCTCAAAACCTCCCCATTGATGGGGCTTGGGTAGCACAGTATGACCCGCATACCTTGCTTCAATCTCCTTCACACGTTCCTCTAAAATATCCCGACTTTCGATAGGCGCACTTTGAGTTGAAGACCAAGCTCCAACCTGCGATCCTCGCGGACGACTTTGGAAATACGTTTCAGATACCGATTCACTTACGCGTGAAGCAGTACCTTCAATACGCACTTGTCGTTCTAATTCAGGCCAGAAAAAGGTGAGCGAACATGCTGGATTGGCCATTAACTGTTTACCTTTTTGACTTTGATAGTTGGTGTAGAAAATGAATTTATTATTTTCTACACCTTTTAGTAAAACGATGCGTGATGACGGACGATTATCTTCTGTAACGGTTGATAAATGCATAGCATTAGGCTCTAAAACGCTGGCCTTTAATGCTTCCTGAAACCACCGATCAAATTGTTTAACCGGATCAGCCTCTATCGAACTGAGTTCGAGTGAAGCTTTTGCGTAATCTTTGCGTAGGTCGGCTATAGTATGCTGCATACGGTTGCGTTAAAGTATAATTAAACCATTCGCAAGAGTAACTATTAAAAAACAATAGATGTTATTTGGTCTGCAACTTTTATTATTTGTAGCACATCAAATAAAATTTGGATACCTTAAAATGAAGTATTTTATTGAAGCTCGTTAAAGTTATTCAATAGGCTGAAATTAGACACCTCTAGCATGAGCATGGATTTCTTCAAGTATAAAAACAAGGTGAAACCAGAGAAGGGTAGGCTGCTTATTTCTGAGCCTTTTCTACCCGATCCTAATTTTGAAAGAACCGTTGTTTTACTTTGTGAGCATAATGACGAAGGGTCTTTTGGATTTGTCATTAACAAACCATCTATCCTTAAACTTAATGAAGTAATGGAGGAGACCCACAACTTAAACGATACTGTTTTTGTGGGTGGCCCCGTTCAACAAGATACCCTCCACTTTCTACATCGAAACACCAGCGTAGAAAATGCTGTTAATATTATTGATGATATTTTTTGGGGCGGTAGTTTTGAAGACTTAACAATAAAGCTGGATACCCACCAAGTTAAAGCAAGCGATATTCGGTTTTATCTTGGCTATAGCGGATGGGGTCCAGGGCAATTAGATGCTGAACTGGAAGAAGACTCTTGGATTGTTTGTGATTACATCTCGAACGATCTGCTTTTTGACCTTGATCCGGAATTGATCTGGAAGAAAGCTTTAGACAATATGGGGGGGCGGTTCGCTGTTTATTCTAAGTATCCGGTAGACCCGAGACTGAATTGAGCAATTTTAGTAAATTTACGTTTACTACTGCATACAAATGAATTATGATAACCATGGAAATGGAACGAGAAAAAAGAGAAGAGCAGGAACAGGTACAGGAAGCTGAGGCAGTAGTGAACCATGGTGCATTACAATCTGAATCAGACTTAAACGATCTTTCTGAAACAGAAGAACACGCTGATGAACAGGAAGACTATAGTCATCATTCCAAAGAACAATTAGCCGACTTAGTAAAAGAGCTTGTGCACAGCACAGATTTCAAAAAAGTAGATCATACACTACGTGAGATCAAACCGCTGTTCGATGATATCCGTGAGAAAGAACGCACCGAAGCTTTGCAACGATTTATTACCGATGGCGGAATTGCTGAAGACTTCGATTACAAAGGCGATGAAGCTGATCATCTTTTTGAGGCAAACTACAAACTCATAAAGGATCGTAAAGCACAATACATTCGGCAGCAAGAGGAACAAAAAACTGAAAACCTACGCAAAAAAGAAGAGCTCCTCGAAAAGTTGCGTTTACTTACTGATACGCAAGATACCAGTGATCATTTTGATAGCTTTAAAAAGCTTCAGCAAGAATGGAAGTCCATTGGAGCTGTACCCGGAACGCAGGCTAAAACTTTGTGGGCGAATTATCATGCCTTATTAGATAGATTCTACGATAGTCAAAGTATTTACTTTGAGCTAAAAGAACTTGACCGCAGGAAAAACCTAGAAGCAAAATTAGAACTCTGTGTACGCGCAGAGAAGTTAGCTGAAGTAGAAATTATTAAAGATGCTGTTCGCGAACTCAATGAATTACATCATGAGTTTAAACACTTAGGGCCTGTTCCAAAAGATGATAAAGAAGCAGTATGGCAACGCTTTAAAGCTGCTTCCGATGCAGTGTATGCTAAACGAGATGCCTACATGCAAACGCTTCAACAAGAACTTCATATTAATCTGGATAGTAAGATAAAGCTGAGTGAAGAAGTGTTAACCTTTATTGATTTTAATTCTGACCGAATAAAAGAATGGAATCAAAAAACAAAAGAGATACTCGATATTCAAAAGCGTTGGGAAATTATTGGTGGATTACCGCGTGCGAAAGCTAAAGATGTAAACAAAAAATTCTGGGCTGCATTCAAAACCTTCTTCAATAATAAAAATACCTTCTTCAAAAAATTAGACGAAGAGCGCGACAACAATCTTCAACAAAAAACAGCGTTGGTTCAAAAAGCAAATGAACTGAAAGACAGTCTGGATTGGGAACGCACCACAAAAGATTTTATCAACCTGCAACAGCGTTGGAAAGAAATCGGTCCTGTTCCAGAAAAAGTACGCGAAAAAATATTTAAAGAGTTTAAGGAAGCGTGTGATTACTTTTTTGAACAACGAAGAAATCAGCAGGGAAAAGTTGAAAACGAGCAAGGCGATAACTTGAAGAAAAAAGAAGAAATTTGTGTAGCCTTAGAAAGTCACGTAACAGCAGGAACAGGCACACCCGAGATATTGGCAAACTTGCAAGAGCAATTCAACGCCATTGGTTTTGTGCCACGCAAAGATATCAACTCCATTAGAGACAGATATCAACAAGCTGTGGAGCGATTTATTGATACCCTGCCCGGATTAAGCGATGACGAAAAGAGTAAGATTGTATTGGAAAACCAGCTTCAGGATCTGCGCAACGATCCCATGGCCGAAAAGAAAATCTACCAAAAAGAGCAAACAATCCGCAAAAAAATAATGAAAGTGGAGAATGATATCTCGCTTTGGCGTAACAACCTAGAGTTCTTCTCCCGCTCTCAAAATGCCGAAAAGGTAAGGGAGGAGTTTAATGAGAAAATTCAATCGGCTTCCGACCACCTAAAACAACTAAAAGCGCAACTTAGAATGCTTAAAACAGTCTGATTTTCAGCGTGTCGCAAACTATTTTTCGGGTTTATTTGGTAAGATGTATTCTTACTTTATTTTTGCACCCTCGTTAATCATTAAGGTGTTTTGATCTGCGAGACTTTTCTATTGATTCAATTGCAATCAACACTAGAGTGCCATCAATAGAAAGTTAAATTACCCGTATTGCCTCCTTAGCTCAGCTGGTAGAGCAACTGACTTGTAATCAGTAGGTCGCT
>CAYNKN010000378.1:0-3477 GCA_964397805.1 uncultured Chryseolinea sp.
AGAAGCCGAACTTACATCGGCCGGGTTAAGTGCAGAGGCAATTACTATGCATACTCCGTTTCGGGTATTCGAAGGAAACCGCCCGAGCAACAGTATCCTTTTCAAACAATTAACACCTCGTACGTTAGGTTCACTTATCGCTCTGTATGAACATAAAATCTTTGTTCAAGGAGTTATCTGGAACATCTTTAGCTTCGATCAGTGGGGTGTTGAATTGGGTAAAGTATTAGCCAAGAAAATCCTTCCGGAATTATCGAATTCAGAAGAAATCACCAGTCACGATGCTTCAACAAACGGGTTAATTAATTATTTCAAACGTTTGAAATCCAATTGATTAAATTGTTGGTTGCAAAGTACAGTCAGTCCACTATTTTTGTTCGATTTTAAACCAGAATGGAGAATAAAATTTCGAAGATTGGCGTGTTTACTTCCGGAGGTGATGCCCCCGGAATGAATGCCGCAATACGTGCTGTTGTGCGCGCTTGTACTTTTTATAAGAAGGAAAGTTATGGCATTATGCGTGGTTATGAAGGCATGATTGAAGGCGATGTAGTCAAGTTAGGTGCCCGTTCGGTGGGTAATATTATTCAGCGAGGTGGTACGATTTTAAAAACAGCCAGAAGCAAAGAATTTAGAACACCCGAAGGAAGAAAGAAGGCTTACGATAACTTACGCAAAGAAGGGATTGATGCCCTCGTGGCGATTGGTGGCGATGGTTCGTTTACCGGATTACACAAGCTGCATGAAGAATTTAACCTTCCTGTTCTGTGTATACCCGGTACGATTGATAACGATTTGTCTGGAACGGATTATACCATTGGTTACGACACGGCTACGAATACAGCCGTAGAAGCTATCGATAAAATTCGCGATACCGCACTTTCGCATAACCGACTATTCTTTATTGAAGTTATGGGTCGCAACTCAGGTTATATTGCTATCAATAGCGGTATTGCCGGTGGCGCAGTTGCCGTTATTATTCCAGAACATACTACCTCTTTCGATGAACTGTATAGCTTGTTAGAAGAAGGTGGTAAAACCAATAAGAAATCAAGCTTGGTAGTAGTAGCAGAGGGATCTACCATTGGCGATGCACATGCGCTAGCCAAACAAGTTGCAGAGCGATCTTCGTACTTCGATATCAAAGTTACTGTGTTAGGGCATTTACAACGAGGCGGCTCCCCTACTTACTTCGATCGCGTACTAGCTAGTAGAATGGGCGTTGCAGCTGTTGAAGGACTCTTAGCAGGAAAAACTGATGCCATGGTGGGCGTACAAGATAACAAGATTGTATTTACCCGTTTCGATGAAGTAATGAGTAAACATCATGCTATTGATGAAGAGTCATTACGTATCGCAAAAATCTTATCCATTTAGAATTCACCTCAATTTAGTTAGAAGATGACTGAGCTTACCATTGGTATTGATATCGGAGGAACAAATACGAAATACGGTATTGTTGATCGTGGAGGTAATGTGCTTAACCACGGTAGTATTTCTACTACAAAATTTGAAGAGTTTAAAGATTATTTTCAGGGACTTTCAGCGGCATTACGTAAATCGATTAGTGAGGTACCTGGAGATCATAAAATTATTGGTGTTGGTGTAGGTGCTGCTAATGGTAATTATTATAAAGGAACCATTGAACGCGCCACAAACCTTAAATGGAAAGGTATCATTCCGCTGGCCGATATGTTTAGAGAAGAGTTTGATCTTCCTGCCATTATTACTAACGATGCGAACGCTGCGGCTGTTGGTGAAATGATATATGGCGCTGCGAAAGGCATGCGCGACTTTGTGGTGATTACGCTTGGAACAGGATTAGGAAGTGGCTTCGTTGCAAATGGCCAATTACTAAATGGTAAACATGGTATTGCTGGTGAAGTAGGTCATACCTCGGTAAATCCTGCCGGTCGTTTTTGTAATTGTGGTAAGCGTGGTTGCTTAGAAACGTATGTATCTGCTACAGGCATTAAGCGTACAGTCTATAAATTATTAGCCGATCATTTAGAGCCTTCAGAACTAAGAGGCATAAGTTTCGACAATCTAAATACAAAAATGATTACAGAGTCTGCCATGCGTGGTGATGTGGTGGCGTTGGCTGCATTCGAATACACCGGTAGAATACTCGGTATGAAGCTTGCCGAAACGGTTGTTCATACCGATCCCGAAGCAATCTTTTTATTCGGTGGGCTTTCGTTGGCAGGCGATTTAATTTTTAAACCTACCATTAAACACATGGAGGCTAATTTAATGCCGCTGTTCAGAGGTAAGATAAAAGTACTTCCATCGGGTTTACAAAATCAAGCAGCACCCATTATTGGCGCGAGTAGTTTAGTGTGGAATTACCTCGAAGAAACGGCTAAACATCAAGTTCAACCCGAAGCCTAACAACGTAAGTTCGTTACACGGTTATAGAATGTATCACAAACTAATTTGTGTAGTAGATAGATTTATTTTGCCGATATAACGGGTTGCTTCCTTAGAAATTTCCTTTTTACCGAGTTTACTATTCGTGGTAAATCATCGGCCGATAAAAAAATGATATAACTAATTATCATGATCAAGGCAAAATCCATCAGGTTCAGCATAAACCAAATCCCCAAGTGAAAAACAATGCCCACACCAAGTGTATATAATCGAGTAGTGCGAAACCAAACCAATACAACAAACAATACTTCAAACGCAATCGTAATCCATGATAGAGAAAAATCCCAGAAGGCTGAGTTCAGCCAATCCCCTATCCAAGGATTGTACATAATTTCTAAATGACGAATGTAGCTGAATGCATCGCCCGATCGCCATACTTTACTAAACAGTTTATCATGACCCGAAACAAAGTAGATAATCACGACTTGTAGTTGTAACAGTATCACTCCACAATTGGCCATCACGTGTTTCGTCACACTGCTTAGCGAAAGCTTTAAGGATGAAGGATAAACTATTAACATATTCCAAAAGGCTATCATATACAATACTCTATCGGCACCGTTAGATATGGGTAAGTTAGTTTTGTAAAGATTTAAGGTGAGCCAAAAAAATAGAAAATTCATCAGATAACTTGGACGTAGAAACCAAGCTAGTAATAAGAACACTAAACTAATGCTGTAGAATAGATGGATGGAATAATAGGCAAAGTAGGTAGGTGCTAGAATTATTTTTCCAATAATCGAGCGTGGCATCGATGGCTCATAGTGTGTAACCAGTAAACTACTTATCGGCCATAGTAAAAGTATACTTATACCGGTATAAAGCAGCAATGCTCGAAACAGAAGACGAGCTGGTTGCTGATGTGCTTGGCTAGTTAACACATACTGCGCACATTGATCGATATAGTGATTGATAAATCTCAATTAATCGGGTCTGTACGTAATATGAAAAAGTGTATCTATTCGATGGGATTGCGTAGGTAAGACATAATATTTGTGAACATACGTTACTGCGATAGAATCAACCTCTTGCACTTCACGATATCCA
>CAYNKN010000379.1:0-3470 GCA_964397805.1 uncultured Chryseolinea sp.
ATCCTTACCCGAGGCCTCTGGTTGGGGTATACCCATGGCTACAGACATTGCCTTTGCATTAGGTGTTTTGGCACTGTTGGGTAAACGTATTCCCATTTCATTAAAAATATTTATTACGGCCTTGGCCATTGCCGATGATTTGGGGGCTGTACTCGTAATCGCTTTTTTTTACACCTCCCACATATCGTTTACTAACTTGGCGTTTGGCGTTATTTTCATTGTACTATTAATGGGCGCAAATATTTTAGGAGTACGCCACGCCTTATTTTATGGTATCGTAGGTATTTGCGGTGTTTGGCTAGCATTCTTAATGTCGGGGGTACATGCTACCATTGCCGGAGTTCTTGCCGCACTTACTATACCAGCACGAACAAAAATTGATGAATTGGCATTTTCCCATTCGCTTAAATCACTCACAAACGAATTTAGCAGAATCCCCCCCAACGACCTTACTTTATTGGAGCCCGAGCAAATGTATGTAATCGCAAAAATAAAAAAGCTTACGCTCGCAGCCGATACTCCCCTTCAGCGATTGGAAAGTGCATTGCATGGCATCGTAGCGTTTATTGTTATGCCGCTGTTCGCACTGGTTAATGCCGGTATTACGCTTACTGCGGATTCATTTACATCGCTTCATTCCGTAGCGATTGGCTCTGCAGTAGGATTACTAATCGGAAAATTTATGGGTGTTTTTGGTTTTAGCTGGTTGATGATTCGTCTAAAATGGGCCAAGTTACCCACCAATATGCGGTTTGGTCATATTGTTGGCGCTGGTTTTTTGGCGGGCATCGGCTTCACCATGTCGCTGTTTGTGGCTAATCTAGCATTTGTTGATCCCGACCTAATTAGCCAAGCTAAACTAGGCATCTTGGTTGGTTCTATGCTATCCGGAATCTTGGGTTATTGGGTATTGCGGAGGGCTTAAAATTAACTGATTCGCAGTTTCAGCTTCTTACCAAGCTCATCAACAGAGCTTTTAAAATTAGGATCTGTTTTCATCATGTCCTCCACTGACTCTAAGGCATGTATTACGGTGCTGTGATCGCGACCACCGAAATTTTCACCGATCAACGCTAAAGTAAGTTGGGTGTAACGCTTGCAGAAGTACATGGCAACCTGACGCGGAATAACTATTTCGCGCTTCTTTACCTTACCCTTCATGGCATCGAGTTCAATCTTAAAGTATTCAGAAACAGTTTTTTGAATGAAATCAACGCTTACATCCGACTGGATTTCTTTGATAATATTTTTTAAAACCTCTTTGGCCAATTCTAAATCGATTTCCTTCTTCAATAATGTAGCATGAAAAATAAGCGAGTTCAACACTCCCTCCATATCACGAAGGTTGGTATCTACACTATACGCCAAATATTCAGAAACTTCGGTTGGTATTTTTATACCATCGGCCAGCATCTTACGATTAATAATGGCCAGTTTCGTTTCAAAGTCTGGTTCTTGTAAATCGGCTGTTAGTCCCCATTTAAATCTGGAAAGTAATCTTTCTTGAAAACCCTTTAGATCACGCGGAGGGCAATCGCTGGTCATAATAATCTGCTTGCCCGATTGATGCAGCTGATTAAAAATATGGAAGAACATTTCTTGTGTCTTCTCTCTACCCGCCAAAAACTGTACATCGTCCAAAATCAATAAATCGACCTGGAGATAAAAATTTTGAAAATCTTGAAGCTTATGATTTTGAAGTGCATTTAAAAACTGACTGGTAAAGTCGTTCTGATCAACATACAATACCACTTTACTGGGCATATTGTTTTTGATCTCGTTACCAATAGCTTGTACTAAATGTGTTTTCCCTACACCCACACCGCCATATAACATTAATGGATTAAATGATGTAATGCCCGGCTTTTTCGCTACAGCAACACCGGCCGAGCGCGCCAATCGATTACAATCGCCCTCCACAAAATTATCGAACGTGTAAGCAGAATTTAAGCGTGAGTTAACTGTAAGCGGATTAAGGGCTTTAAAAGAAAAAGGTGAATAATCTTCTGAGCCGAATGCATTACCATTTACCGCACTTCTGCGGTTTCCCGCACCATTTACCGGATAGTTAACAGACACTGCGGGTGCTTGTTGGGTACCGCTATCAACCACTACCGAATATTCTAAACGACCAGTAGGTCCTAAAACCGTATGAATAGCCTTTTTTAATTCAGGCACATAATTGTCTTCTAACCATTCGTAAAAAAATTGCGATGGCACTTGTATGGTTAAAATGTCGCCATCTACCCGTAAAGGCACAATAGGCTTGAACCATGTCTTAAAATTCTCTTCGCCAACGCTCTCACGTATCGCTTCAAGACAATCATTCCATACTGTACTACAGCTAACTTCCATGAATCTCCAAATTCTTTAGATGTTGAGGGATCCCGTTTGGGAAAGGGAGACAAAGATGTAAAAAAAGAGGCTAAGAAAACAAGCTTGACTTTCGTTGATTTTTAAGAAAAAAATGTGCTAAGAAAAAATTAAAAGTAAAACGCAAACGGTTGTTGAATTCTTAACTAAAATTGGGTTGAATTTGATACTATGTCTAAAGCATTCGCTAAAACAAATATATCCGAAGCATTTCCTAAAACAGATCGTAACGATTGGTATCGCGCAGCATCACAGGAACTTAGCGGAAAAAATCCAACAGAAACATTGGCATGGAACAACGTTGATGGGCACCCATTCGATGCCTATTACGATACCACAGACTTAGCCAATTTAACGTACTTACAAGCCTTTCAACTTGCTGAATCCACCGATTCTTTCTCGAATGCGCGTCAGTGGAAAAATCTACCATCTGTTACTGTAGTCGATGAACGGAAAGCCAATACCATAGCGCTCAACCATTTAGCAAACGGAGCTGATGGCATTCTTTTTTCGCTGACTTCCTCCACGGTAAACTTAAAAACACTACTGCAAGGTATTGATTGGCGTTACTGCGAAATTTCTTTTCGATTATCGTTAACTAGTTATGCTTTTGTAAATGATGTTGTCCACTACGCACATGAACACTATGATGACATGGCTCAACTACACACTACATTTTTTTGGGAAAGTTTACCGAACGAGCCACAGCAGCTAACGGATCTGTTAACTACTTTACCTGCTTCAAAAGCACTTGGCTTAATCATTCAACCAGCTACACCTATACAAGAAATTTCACGCGCACTTCAACACTGCGTTCAACTTATGGATAGCGGAATTGATCAACGTATTGCATTTAATAATGTAGCCTTATCCATACCTACTGAACCAGACTTTTTTATGGGCATTGCGAAATTAAAAGCGCTACGCTTACTCTGGTTTCAACTTGCACAATCGTACGGAGTAAAAACTTTTCAACCAGCCGATTTAAAACTTCATTCGCGTTCCGACCCATGGATAGACACTACCTATCAGCCGCAGGCAAATTTATTAAAAAGTACAACTGCAGTACTCGCTGGAGTTTTAGGTGGGAGCGATAA
>CAYNKN010000380.1:0-3461 GCA_964397805.1 uncultured Chryseolinea sp.
CGAACTTGAACTTGATTTTGGCGAAGAGGATGTAGAGTTTGTCAAGCGCGATGATTTAAAAAAGTTGATTGAAAAAATTCAACAGTATTTAGTTTCCCTTATTCAATCATTTGATCAAGGTAATGTTATCAAAAATGGTGTACCTACCGTAATTGTTGGAAAACCTAATGCCGGAAAATCTACTTTACTCAATACCTTATTAAATGAAGACAAAGCCATTGTTTCTGCGATAGCTGGAACCACCCGCGATGTTATTGAAGATGAAATGATTTTGGGTGGAATTAATTTTCGGTTTATTGATACTGCAGGATTACGCGAGACCCAAGATGTTATTGAAGCACTTGGTGTTGCCCGTACACGCGACCGCATGAAAAAGGCATCGCTAATCATTTACTTATTCGATCTTACGGAAACCACACCAGAAGAAATACAGCAAGAAGAAGAAGGACTAAAGCAACTCAACATTCCGTACATTAAAGTAGGTAATAAACTCGATCGGGCAGATGAACAATTAATCCATCAACTAGCACAACAAGATTTTATCTTTATTAGCGCGGCTAACAAAACCAATATTGAGCAATTAAAAGATAAGGTACTCTCCTACTTTCAAATACGTACTGTAAAAACTGGTGATGTATTAGTGACCAATTTACGCCACTATCAAAACCTAACGCAAACCCATGAGTCGCTAAGCCGCGTACTCAGCAGCATGGAAGAAGGTGTTACTGGAGATTTTCTGGCGATGGACATTCGCCAGGCACTTCACTACTTAGGTACCATTACGGGAACTATTACAACGGATGACCTACTGGAAAATATTTTTACTAAGTTTTGTATCGGAAAGTAATCCACAAGGGTATTTAAGGATCCGAATATTGTAAAATATTAATAGGATAATCTGAAATATTCCGATTATGCCTTGGGAATATTACAAGGATTGATACTTTTTCTTGGTAGAGTCGAAGTAATAATCATCTACCAACAAATACTTTAAAAGCTGTTAGATATAATTTGTCACTTCCTAAATTCAGTTTCTAAAAAAGTAAATACACTATCAAAATGATTTAACGGTTCTATGTGACCGCCAGCTAGTGGCACGTGTCGATAGGTATGCTGAAAATTTTTTCTGGCTAAGCGATTTATAATCTGGTCCGACATATAAGTAGCTGGCCACTGATCATCTTGTGTACCTGATAAAATTAAGATAGGACCATTTATTTTTTCTACTTCTATTTCAGCTTGTGTCACGGCCTTCTCGTCTTCCATCATCATAGAAAATGCACGATACAAATCGCCTTGTATGGCAGAGCCAAGTGTTTTAAATGGAGCTGGCACATACGGTACTTCCTGATTGTTAAAGTGCCACGATGATGTGTTGGCAGCGATAGTGAGTGCCGGAAAACTAACATGTGATGTGGAGAGTGCCACTACTCCTTTAAAATGTTTGAACCGACTCGCTAAATTAAGAACCAATTCGCCACCTTTAGAAGCACCCAATAAAATAATGCGGCTGGTATCCAACTGCGGATACCGACTTGCGATGTGAAGAATGGTATCGGAAATTGCATTAAGGGAAATACGATCAAGCGATGAAGGAGATTGATCTGTCTTAAAATATCCAATAGCTAATACCGCATATCCACGGGTAAGAAATTCATTACGTATACTCTTCAAATAATTTCGTTCCCAATCATTACCTCCCGAACCTCCACCAAATGCAACTACCAATATTTGTTTGCAGCTATCGCTTAAATATAAATGCGTATCTACCTTACCATAGTTAGCAGACAAATTGGGTGTACGACAACCAACATAAATTAGAACAACGATAATAAAAATCAACGCAATGCCAATAATTTTAAATACCTTCTTCATAGAAAATCCATTGAGAGGTTATGCAGTAACTATATTTTCTGAAGTCGGTTGAACTGTCGATTTTGATAAATACTCATACCCTTTATACAACACCAGTATTTCAACAATCACAGCAGGTACCATCACTATAAATCCAATAAAAAATAGAATAACCGTTATAAAGGCAATACCCGTAATTATTTCCAACACCCCGGCTATAAAAGATAATTCGCCCATACCATCTTGCAAGCGTATTAGGCCGATTCCAAAAACAAGGGTAAGCGTGCCTACAATTACAGAAGCAGCTATATAGGGTATTGCTAAACGCTCAGCATCTACAACCCATAAGGTTGAAACATCCAGAATACCTACTGCCAAAACCACTATTATCATTAAGTAACTAGCGACTTTAAGTAAGCCATTTTCAAACACCGAACTCAGTGTAATAAAGCCCCACATAAATAAAGCGTAAGCAGCCACCATAACTATGGTAAGTCCGATATACATGTAATTTACCCATTGATCCCAAGAACCCTTTTTAGTAAGCCAAACAAAATCCATGGTACTCAGCACAATTTCTAGTGCGAGGTAAATGGCTCCGGCAATTACAGCGAGTAGTAATGTATTGCGATTAAGTGGTAGTGTCAGTGGAGTTGGCATAAAGTCTTTATTTTGGTTGAAAAATGATTCATGAGATTCTCCCAGTGCAGTAAGTAGTATTTTTATTGTGGCAATACGTGGTTGCACCTCACCCGCTTCAATGCGTTGGATGGTGCGCACACTTACATGGCTTTTTTCTACTAATTCCTCTTGAGTGAGATTTTTTTCTTTTCGTAAGGCGGTTAGGCGTATGCCTAGATCAGGTTGCTGCATAAGGATTGAAAATTTATAGTGCAATGTTACAGCATAATACGGGCAGTGGCTATGCAGCGGCCACGCATTTCACCCGTCATTTACCCGTCATTTAACAATTTGTGATTTTACGAGGCTCTTTCAGGCGTACTCCGATTTTAGAGTCACTCGCTTAGAGGACTCTGAGCTTCAAAATGATACAGTTTTCTAAAAAGGTAATCCGTATTGATGATACAAATTAAGAACGTAATGAAGCAGATTGGGGTATTGGGAAACTAGTGACATTGATTGGGGTGAGTTACCTTACTCTTCATGAGTATAAGTTTAGTACTAACAAAAAAATCATTAACTTTAGTAGCCTCATAATTTCAAGCACAATGAAATCCATCACAGTAGTACTCGCTGCGTGGTTATTGATATCATGCACGCCTCAATCGAAAATTGATAACAATATAAATTCGCTTCCCTTCAATGTAACGGGGTCAAATGAAGCGATGCCATTCTTTCAACAAGGTTTGCTGTTGCTACACAATTTTGAATACGATGATGCAGCGGAAGCATTTTTGAAAGCCCAGCAAATTGATTCCAGTTTTGTAATGGCCTATTGGGGTGAGGCTATGACTTATAACCATCCCGTGTGGGGAGACCTTGATCTTGAAAAGGCCAGGACTTCTTTACAAAAATTAGGCACATCACCTGAACTACGAATCGCGAAAGCTCAATCTACATTGGAAGCAGATTTTATAATGGGTATT